>NZ_JBSSLX010000002.1:0-99471 GCF_053890995.1 Micromonospora sp. I033
TGTCGCGAGGAGGAGCACCATGTCGAAGCCGCCGCTGCCCGAACCTGCGGTCACCATGCTCCGGAAGCCGAACCCCGCCGTCATCGCCACGCTCCGACCCGATGGACAGCCGGTCTCCGCGGCCACCTGGTATCTGTGGGACGACGGCCGGATCATGGTGAACATGGACGAGGGCCGCCGCCGGCTGAGCCATCTCCGCAACGACCCCCGGGTCACCCTGACCGTGTTGGACGAGCAAGCCTGGTACACGCACGTCACGATCCTCGGTCGCGTCGTGGAACTCCGCGACGACGAGGACCTGGCGGACATCGACCGGCTCGCCCAGCACTACACCGGAAGGGCATATCCACGGCGCGATCGCCGACGGGTCAGCGCCTTGATCGAGATCGACCGCTGGCACGGGTGGGGTGCGCTGAAGGACAACAACCAGACCGGCTGAGCAGAGCTTCAGCTGAAGCGACCGGGGCGAAGGTGTCTCATGAGGTCACTGAACGGTACGCCGACCGGATCGGCCGGCGAGCCGGATCCCCGGGTGCCCGCTCCGGCCCGGAAGGGGCACCCGGGGATCCGCGCGGATCAGGAGGCGGTCCGGCGCAGGCCGGTGATCTGGAGGGCGGTGAATCCGGCGACCACCACCGCCTGTGCGATCACGAGCGCGACGCCGAGGGTGGTCAACGGGAACCAGCCGGCGACGAGCAACTCGACGCTCGCGGCGACCCAGGCGATGTTGGCGGCGATCACGACTCCCACGGCGGGTCGGCTCACCGTCGGCCTCGACGCGAGGAAGAGCAGGGCGGCCGCGAATGCGACCAGGAAGGCGCCTACGGGGTAGAGAAGACCGGCGGGAAGGCCGAATAGCCGGCCGAAGATCGCCGCGGCGGCGAGGTAGACGACGCCGTTGGCGCCTGAGCCGATCGCGTCCTGCTTGAGGGCGAAGCGGAGCAGCTTGGCGTCGTCGGCGGTCCGGACGGTGCTGGCGATGGTGGCCATCTCGAAGTCCCTTCGTGGTGCTGACGTGCGTCTGATCACGAAGCTACGGAGCTGGCGGCCATGCCGAATCCGTCATCGTGACGGTAGGTTGCCAGTCGTGCTGCACGGGCGGGCCGAGGAACAGGCGGAGATCGACCAGTTGGTGGACGGCGCCCGGCAAGGTCGCAGCAGCGCCCTGGTTCTGCGGGGTCCGGCGGGGATCGGCAAGTCGGCGCTGCTGGACTACGCCGCGCTGCGGGCGACCGGCATGCGGGTGGTGCGCGGTGTCGGCATCGAGTCCGAGGCGGCGTTGCCGTTCGCCGCACTGCACCTGCTCCTGCGGACCGGGCTCGACCGGATCCACGCGCTGCCCGACGCGCAGGCGAGGGCGCTCGGCGCCGCCCTGGGGCTGCGCGACGCGCCACCGGAGAGCCGGTTCCTGGTGGGCCTGGCCACCCTCAGCCTCCTGTCCGAGCTTGCCGGGGACGGCGGGCTGCTCTGCCTCGTGGACGACGCGCAATGGTGCGACGAGGCGTCCGTCGACGCCCTGGTGTTCGCGGCGCGCCGGCTCGGGGCCGAGGGCGTCGCCATGATCTTCGCCGCCCGTCCGGACCTCCCGGTCACCGGCCTTCCCGAACACCGTCTCGCCGGGCTCGACGACACGGCGGCCGCCGCCCTGCTCCCCGCCGATCTTCCGCCGCAGGTCCGGGAGCGCCTCGTCCAGGAGTCGGCCGGCAACCCGCTGGCGCTCATCGAGCTGCCGGCCGCGCTGACTCCCGAACAGCGGACCGGGCGGTTGTCGCCGGTGGGGGCGATGCCGGTGGTGGAGCGGATCCAGGAGGCCTTCCTCGCGCAGATGGCCACGCTGCCCGAGGCCGCGCGCACCGCGCTCCTGGTCGCGGCGGCGGACGGCTCCGGCGAACTCGCGACGCTGGTCGCCGCCGGCGCGCCGCTCGACGGTCTGGAAGCCGCCGAGCGGAGCCGGCTGATCGGGATCAACGGGACGGCGGTCGGTTTCCGTCATCCCCTCATCCGGGCGGCCGCGTACCAGAGCGCGTCCGTGCGCCGACGCCTCGCCGTACACCGGGCGCTCGCCGACGCGCTGCGCAGCTCGACCTCGCCCGACGCCGCAGACCGGCGCATCTGGCACCTGGCCGCCGCCGCGCTCGGTCCCGATGAGGACGTCGCGCGGCAGCTGGAGGAGGCGGCGGGCCGGGCCCGTACCCGGGGCGGCCACGCCGCGGTGGCGGCCGCCTACCAGCGGGCCGCCGAGCTCACCGTCGATCCGGTACGCCGATCCGCCCGGCTGGCCGCGGCGGCGCTGGCCGCGAGCGACGCCGGTCTGACCGACCGCGCCGCCGCCCTCGCCGGAAGCGCCACGCCCGACGTGGACGACCCGGCGATGATCGTGGCGTTGACCCAGGTCCGCGCCCACCGCGAGGTCGAGCTGGGCACCCCGCTGGCCGCCGGTCGGATCATCCTCGACGCCGCCCCCCGGGTGGCGGCGCGCGACCCCGAGCAGGCGACCTGGCTGCTGGTGGAGGCGGTCCGCTGCGCCTGGTTCGCCGGCGACGCGCCGCTGGCCGGACAGGCGGCGACGGCGCTCCACGAGCTGCCGGCGACCGGTTCGCCGCTGGTCGGCCAGGCGGTCGGGCTGGCCCGGCTGCTGGCCGGCGACCTCGCGGGTGGGTTGCCGCTCACCGGCGGCGCGCTGGACCCGTCCGGGCTCGCCGGGCTGGGCGTCCCGGGGCTGACGTTCACCGCCGGCGCCGCCCTCGCAGAGGGCCGCGCGGCCCTCTGCGAGGAACTCACCGGGCGGGTCGTGGCGGACTGCCGGAGGAGCGGGATGATCGGCTGGCTGCCGTTCGCCCTGCAGGACCAGGGGTTCGCGCAGGGGCTACAGGGCCGTTACGGGGAGGCGAGGGCGACCCTCGACGCGGGGCTGCGGCTGGCGACCGACCTGGGTCACGAGCACCGGGTCATCCACCTCACCTGCTGCCTCGCCTGGGTGCTCGCTCATCAGGACGACGTGGCGGGGTGCCGCGCGAGGGCCAAGGACGGCGTCCGGCGGGCCGACGACCGCAAGCTGGTCCTCGCGGCGACCCTCGGACGCTGGGCGCTCGGCCGGCTCGAACTCGGCCTCGGGAACGCGGACGCCGCTCTGGAGCAGTTGGAACGGATCCCGCCGACCGGGTTCGGGGCGCTCGCCGCCGCCGATCTCGTCGAGGCGGCGGTCCGCAGTGGCCGGCCGGAACGGGCCGACGAGCCGTTGGAGCGCTACCTGACCTGGGCGCGGCACGTCCGTCAACCGGCCTGGGACGCGGTCGCCCTGCGCTGCCGGGCCCTGGTGGACCAGGACGAGGCGCACTTCGTTGCCGCCGTCCGCGCCCACGAGGACGACGACCAGCCGTACGAGCAGGCGAGGACGCGACTCGCCTACGGCGAGTGGCTGCGACGGGCCCGGAGGCGGGCGGATGCGCGCACGCAGCTCCGCGCCGCGCTGGAGGTCTTCGACCGGCTGGGCGCGGAGTCGTGGGCCCGGCGGGCCCGCACCGAGCTGCGCGCGACGGGGGACGTCCCGGCCGCGCCGCGCCGGGCCGGTGACCCGCTCAGCGTGCTCACCGCGCAGGAACGCGAGGTCGTGCGGCTGGCGGCCGCCGGTGCCTCCAACCGCGACATCGCCGCCCAACTCTTCCTCAGCCCACGGACCGTGGGCTACCACCTCTACAAGGCGTTCCCCAAGCTGGGCATCACGTCGCGGGCTCAGCTGCCGACGCTGGCCGGGGTCGCGGCCGCCGAGTGACGACGGCCGCCCGCGGGGGCGCCAATCGCCCGTGGTGCCCGCCGAAGCGTTCCGGGCACGATTCGCGGACGTGACGACGCGGAGGAGATAGGCCGGTAGGCGACATCCGGGACACAGTTCCCGATGTCCCGATCCGAGGGCGGCCTGTCCATCCGCACGGCCATCATCACCGGACCGGCCCCGGTTCCACCCGTCAGCGGGCCGACGAGCCCGCCGACGAAGGAGGAACGATGTCCCCGAATCCACGCCGGCGCGAAATGGTGCTCGCGCTCGGCCTGGCCGCCGGCCCGGTCGTCGCGCTCGGCTTCACCCGCTTCGCGTACGCCCTGCTGCTGCCCGCCATGCGCGGCGACCTGCACTGGACGTACGCCCAGGCCGGTGGCCTGAACACCGCGAACGCCGCCGGTTACGTGATCGGCGCCGGGACGGCGGTCCTCTGGGCCCGCCGGCTCGGCGACCGGGCCGCCTTCGCGGGCGCCCTCGCCGTCAGCGCGCTCGCCCTGCTGCTCACCGCGACCACGGCGGGCTATCCGGTGTTGGGCCTGCTGCGGTTCGTCGGCGGGCTGAGCACGGCGGTCTCCTTCGTGCTCGGCTCGGCGCTCGCCGCCCGGGTCGCCGCCGGTGGTGGACAGCGCCGGGCGGCGCTGCTGGTCGCCGTCTACATGGCCGGGGTGGGCATCGGCGTGGTGCTCTCCGGACTGCTGGTGCCGGCGGCGCTCGCGGTCGCCGGGGACGCCGGCTGGCGGGCGGGCTGGCTGCTGCTCGGTGTGGTCGCGGTGCTCGCCGTCGGGCCGGCCCTGCTCGCCGCCCGGCGGGTGCCGCCGGTGTCCGGCACGACCAGCGCCCGCCTCGCCCGGGCGGACCTGGCCCGGCTCGGCCCGGCGTTCGCCTGGTACGTCCTCTTCGGTGCCGGCTACGTCAGCTACATGACCTTCGTCATCGCGCTCCTGCGTGACCAGGGCCTCGGCACACCGGGGATCGCCACCTTCTTCGTGGTGCTCGGTCTCGCCTCCGCGGTGGCCACGTTGACCGTGTGGGGACGGGTGATCGGGCGGCTGCCCGGCGGCCGGGCACCCGCGCTGGTCTCGGTGCTGGTCCTGGTCGGCGTGCTGCCGGTGCTCCTGCTGCCGGCAGGGCTACCCGCCGCACTGCTGTCGGCGGCGGTGTTCGGCAGCTCGTTCATGGCCGGCCCGACCGCGGCCACCGTGCTCGCCCGTCGAGCCCTGCCCGCCGGCGGCTTGACCGCCGGCATCGCCCTGCTCACCGTGGCCTTCTCGGTCGGTCAGGCGGTCGGCCCGCTGATCTCGGGCGCGCTGTCGGACTCCGGTGGCGTCGCCGTGGGGCTCTGGCTCTCGGTCGTGCTCCTCGCCGCCGCCGGCCTGGTGGCCCTGCGCCAGCGGGACACCGTCCCGGCCGAGGCCGCGGAACCGGTCCCCGCCCTCAGTCGCTGACCGGCCACCGGCCCGCGTCGATCCGGGGTCGTCGTCCGGCCGACCGACGTCGACCACGACACTCCCCGGACCGGCGGTCGGGGCCGGTCAGCGGCCGAGGTCGATGCCGGTGGTGCGGAAGCGGGAGCGGTAGGCGCCGGCGGTGATGCCGAGCTCGCGGAGGAAGGCGCGGCGCATCGTCTCCGGGGAGCCGAAGCCGGCCCGGCGGGCCACCACGTCGAGGGTGTCGTCGCCGCGCTCCAGCAGGTCCTGTGCGGCCTCCACCCGGACCCGGTCCAGGTACACCGCCGGTGTGATGCCCAGCTCGGTGCGGAACAACCGGCTCAGGTGTCGCCCGCTCACCCCGGCCAGTGCCGCCAGGCCGGCCAGGTCGTACGGGCGGGCCGGGTCGGCGGCCACCGTGTCCAGCACCCGGCGAAGCAGGTCGTTGCGGGTGCTCGCCGTGTTGATCCGGACGCTGAACTGGGACTGCCCGCCCGGGCGCTGCATGAAGACCACCAGGTGCCGGGCCACCGCGCGGGCCGTCTCCGGGCCGAGATCCGCCTCGACCAGCGCAAGCGTCAGGTCGATGCCGGCGGTGATCCCGGCCGAGGTGATGATCCTGCCGTCCACGATGAAGATCGGGTCCGGGTCGACGGTGACCGCCGGGAACTGGGCGGCGAGTTGATCGGCCAGGTCCCAGTGCGTGGTCACCCGGCGGCCGTCGAGCAGGCCGGCGGCGGCCAGCGGGAACGCCCCGGCGCAGACCGAGGCGGTCCGGGCGGACCCCACGGCGAGCCGGCGGATCTGGTCCAGCAGTGCCGCGTCCTCCGCGGCGGCCTGCCAGTCCGGCGCGCCCGGCACGACCAGCGTGCCCACCGGGGCGGTCACCTCGGCCAGCGCCAGGTCGGCCCCGAGCCGGACGCCGGCGCTGCTCACCACGTCGCGCCCGTCCGGCGAGGCGAGCAACGGCCGGTACGCGCCGCCGTGCTCGTTGGCCACCGTGAGCACCTCCACCGGCCCCGTGACGTCGAGCAGCCGCACCCCGTCGTAGATGACGAAGAGCACGGTTTCACTGCGCTCCGGGTCCCGCACGGGTCGAGGGTAGCCAGCCGGGCCGGGGCGCGCGGAGGGTTCCCAAGGCACCGCTGCGCGGCGCAGCCGGGCCGGCCACGGGTGGCGGGAGGGACGGCCCCGCTGCCCGCGGCGGCCCTCAAGCTCCTCGCCCCCGGCGGGCCGCTGCTGGCCCTCTGCAGCCCCAACGGTGACATCCACCCGCGCGCCGGTGGATGCCTGGTCGGGCACCGCTTCACGGGTGCCCGACCAGGCCGTTTCTCGGTTACAAGTACGGGCGGGTGATCAGTTCGATCGCATGACCGGCCGGGTCCTTGAAGTACACCCCTCGGCCGCCGTGCTCGTTGTTGATCTCACCGGGCCGTCGCATCTGCGGATCGGCCCAGTGCTCGATGCCGCGATCACACAGCTGCCGATACGCCCGGTCGAACAGTTCGTCGTCGATCAGGAATGCGTAATGCTGCATCTGGATCTCCACCGGGGGCTCGGCGAACTGAAGCAGCACCCCATCGCTGAGCTGAATGTTGGTGAACGGACCCCAGGACGGTGCTTCCGGAAGTTCCAACAGCTCTCGGAAAAACCGGGCTGACTCGTTGCGATCCTTCGCGGCGATGATGGTGTGGTTGAACGTTACTGTCATTCGGCTGACCTCGCTGTTGCTCGACACGAAGAACGGACTCGCAGTGCCCGAGCGCTGGGAGGTCCACGTGCCGAACTGAGGTGCTCTCTCCGCACCCACCGTGCGATCAGCCCTCCACCGGGTGGCCAATCCGTGTGTGGCGTAGCGCCGGTCCGGTGTTCACGTCGGGCGACCCTACTTGATCTCGCTGACTGCGACAACAGCACAGGGTCGGCTGCCCGGGTGGCTCGTCACGCAGCCCTGGCCAGGTATGCGGTCCACTGCCGAGTCGGTGACTCGGGAGCGAAATGAGGCTCTTCACCATGCAAAGTGTCTTCGGTGACGCTGATGGCGTCTGCGATGCTGTGCGCGTGGAGTACGTGTCCAGAGTGCCGCGACCGCCGCTGGACGGGCTGATCGACGACGTTTACTACCTGGAGGGTGCGCCGCCGTACGCCCGGCTGACGCTGCCGCCCGCGCCGTCGGCGCTGCTCATCGTCAACCTCGGGGCGCCGTTCCGCATCCGCGCCGGCACCGACATCGAGGCGGCCGAGTACGCCGACGGTTGCGTGGTCGCGATGCCCACCCGCGCATACGAGTTCGGCTACCCACTCCGGACCCGGTCAGTCGGCGTACACGTCAAGCCGTGGGGGCTGGCGCCGTTCCTGCCGATGCCCGCGGCCGAGTTGCGCGACCGGCCGGTGACGATTGAGCAGGTTTGGGGCCGGACCGCCATTGCTGAGCTGCGAGACCGGCTGGCCACGGCGCCCGGACCGCACGAGATGCTGACGCTGCTCGAGGAGGAGCTGATGCGACGGCTGCGCGAGACCGCCGGCTTGGGCCTGGTCCGCCACACGAGCAGCGTCATCGCGGCGACCAGCGGAGCGGTGGCGATCGGCGACCTGAGCGTGGCGGCCGGTGTCAGCAGCACACATCTGGCACAGCGGTTCAAGGAGCTCATCGGCGTCACGCCGAAGCGACTGGCCCGCACCTACCGCTTCACCGCCACCGTGTTCGCGATCGACCCCGCCGGGCCGATCGACTGGGGCGACCTCGCCGGTGGCGCAGGCTACTTCGACCAGGCCCACTTCGGCCACGAGTTCCGGGCGTTCACCGGGCTCACGCCGACCCGGTACGTCGAAGTCCGGCGGCAGTTCCTGCGCGAGCATCCCGGCCACGTGCTGGACGGCTGGCCGCTGCCGGCCGATTGATTTCTTACAAGAGCGACAGCTCACGACACGCCAGTATGGGGGCATCCCAAAGCAGAGGAGCGCCCCATGGGCAAAGTAGTCATGTACAGCTCGGTGTCGGTGGACGGCTTCGTCGCGGACGAGAATGATCAGCCCGGACCGCTGTTCGACTGGTTGTCCAGCGGTGACGTGCCGTTGGACGAGAGCGGCGAGTTGAGGGTGTCGCAGACGTCCTACGACTACACCCGGCCGTACTGGGACCAGATCGGGGCGACAGTCGTCGGCCGCCACGTCTTCGACCTGACGGACGGCTGGGACGGGAAGCCTCCGGGCGGGGTCGACCACGTGGTCGTCGTGACGCACCGGCCGGAGCCCGAGGGCTGGGACCCCGGGGCGCCGTTTCACTTCGTCGACGGCGTCGAGGCAGCCGTGGCCAAGGCGCAGGAGCTTGCGGGTGACCGCATAGTCGAGGTCGCCGCCGGCGAGGTCGGTGGCCAGGTACTTGCCGCAGGCCTGGTCGACGAGGTGCGCATGGACGTCGTACCTGTCGTGTTCGGGTCCGGCAAGCGCTACTTCGGGTCGGTCCACGCGCAGCACCTGTTGGAGGATCCTGACGTGGTGATTCAGGGCAACCGGGTGCTCCACCTGCGCTATCGAGTGCGCCGTTGACCGATCTGAGCAGGTACGCGAAGAAGTCCACTGCGAACGGTGACACAAGTTGTGACGGTGTCCCAGGGCTTCCTGCACACCCGCGGCGTCGGCACCCGCGACGGCCTGATCGCGAGCCTGAGCATCAGCTGAGTCCCTGCTGGCCGCCGCGGGACCTCCAGGCAATATCTACGAGCTGACCGGTCGCGGACGGGTGAGCATCGGGTCGTCGGCGTGGGTTTCCGCCAATGCCGACGGCCGGTGCCGGCGGGTCAAGGCGACTCCGACGAGCACGACCAACATCCCGACGGCGATCCGGAAGCTGAAGTCCTCGTCGAGCACGATGACGCCCAGCACCACCGAGACCACCGGCAGCAGGTAGCCGACGGTCGCCGTGTTGGTGGCACCCTCGGCGGCGATGTTCCGCAAGGTGAGGTGGAAGCTGCCTGCGGTGGATACGACGCCCAGGATCACGACGGCAACCAGCGTCTTCGGGCCGATGTCGATCGAGGCCAGCCCGCCGGCCGGCAGGGTCAGCGTCGTCAGGGCGGTCGCCGCGATGAGCTGCGCCGCGGACAGCGAGATGGTCGGAATCCCCGTACCGACCAGGAAGTGACCCATGAAGGCGAAGCCGACGGCGTAGCTCGCCGCCGCGACGACGACGGCGAGGGCGCCCCAGCCGCCCGACGCCGTCGCCTGCCATGGGGCGAAGATCAGCACGACTCCGGCGAACCCGAGCAGGAGTCCACCCAGCCGGGCCGGCCGGAGCCCACGCTCGGATCCGATGATGGCGCCGATCAGCAGCGACCACAGCGGGGTCGTCGCGTTCAGCACGCCGGCCAGCCCTGAGTCGATGGTTCGCTGCCCGATGCTGAACATGGCGAACGGCAGGGCGTTGCAGAAGAAGGCGGCCACGACGACGCGACCCCAGATCGCCCGGTTCGGCGGCAGCCGTCGACCTGAGGCCAGGCAGGCGACCAGCAGGGTGACCGACCCGAGCACGCACCGGCTGAGGGTGACCTGCACCGGCGTCAGCGCGTCCAGAGCGAGTTCGATCCAGAGAAAGGTCGATCCCCACAACAGCGCGAGCACGCCCACCCGGATCCACGCCCATGTCCTGCCCGCAGCACCGTTCACCCCGACCTCCTTGATCACCATGAACAGTGCCGCAGCCCATCAGAAACGAAAAGCAAAAGATTCTGCATGACCGTTAAGCTCTGCTACATGCTTGACGTGAGACGCATGCAGGTGCTTCGGGCGGTGGTCACCAGCGGATCGGTGACCGCCGCGGCCGCGCACCTCGGCTACACCCCGTCCGCCGTCAGCCAGCAGGTGGCGGTGCTGGAGAAGGAGGCCGGGATCGCGCTGCTCGAACGGGTCGGCCGAGGTGTCCGGCCCACGGCGGCGGGCCTACTGCTCACCAGGCACGCGGCTGTCATCAGCCAGCACGTCGCCGAGGCGGAGACCGCCCTGGCGGACCTGCGCGCCGGGCGTACCGGCAGGCTGACCATCCGCTATTTCGCCTCGGTCGGCCCGCGCCTGGTGGCACCCGCCCTCGCCCGAATCCGCCGCGAGCACCCAGGCGTGGCGATCGACCCCAAACTCAACGATCAAGATGATCCGTTGCCGGAGGTGGAACAGGGCAACGCCGACCTGGCCATCGTGGTCCGCCGGCCGAACGACGACAGCCGCCAGGGCATCCGCCTGGTGCACCTGCTCGACGACGCCTACCAGGCCGTACTTCCCACGGGCCACCCACTCGCCGCGCAACGGGTGATCGACCTGGCCGACCTCGCCGGCGAACCTTGGGTCGGCAGTGAACCCCCCGGCCCCTGCTTGGAACCCATCATCGACGCCTGCGCCGCAGCGGGCTTCAGCCCGAACATCGTGGCGAAGTCGGAGGACTACGCCACGGCGCAGGGATTCGTCGCGGCTGGCCTCGGCGTCACTCTCATCCCCCGACTGGGACTGGGCAACCGCCATCCTGGCGTCGCCATCCGCCGGGTCCGTCGCCCGGAGCCGATCAGGACGATCTACGCCGCGGTCCGGGAGATCTCGCTGACGCAGCCCGCACTGGGCGCGCTGATCGACGCCCTCACGGACGCCACGAAGGAGTAGCACGCGGGCCGAGCGCGGGACCTCGCCCGGTCCGCATCCACGGAGCGGCAGCATTCCGCAGGACGGCCGTCCCTGCGGTTCGGGCATCGCATGGACGCGACCTTCGGTCATCCGAACCGCAGACGCACAGTTCGATGCGCACCGGGAGTGATTGTCACGCCCGTGGGTAGATGGTGGGGCCCGTTCTGCCGCACTGCGGGAGGTGTGATGGCCAGGCGTCGAACGTTCCGCGACGCGGTGGTGCTGATCACTGGGGCGTCCAGCGGAATCGGCCGCGCGACTGCGTTGGCCTTCGCCGCCGAAGGGGCCAGGTTGGTACTCGCCTCGCGCAGCCAAGAAGCGCTCGCGGAGGTGGAACACGACTGCCGAGCACGAGGCGGGCAGGTGCTGGTTGTGCCGACCGACATCACGGATCCGGCTGACGTGGAGCGGTTGGCCCGGCTGGCGGTGGAACGGTTCGGGCGGATAGACGTCTGGGTCGAGGCGGTGGCCGTCGGCATTGCCGGACCGCTGGGCTCTGAATCGGTGGACGAGATTCGTCGGCTGGTGGACACCAACGTTTTCGGCACCGTGCTGTCCGCCCGCACCGCCCTGGCTACATTCCGGGCGCAGGGCAACGGGACCCTCGTGCTCCTCGGGTCATTGCTGTCGGTGCTCCCCAACCCGCTGGTCCCGCTCTACTCCATGACCAAATTCGCCATCAGAGGGCTGGCACTCAACCTCCAGCAGGAGGTCGCCCGTCACCCTGGGATACGAGTCTGCCTCGTGATGCCCGGGCCGGTCGACACGCCGTTCTTCGAGCGGGCCGCCAACCACTCGGGCCGCCAACTACGAGCGATCCCGCCGGCATACGCACCTGAGCGTCTCGCCGCCACCATCCTCGCCTGCGCCCGGCGACCGCGCAGACAGGTGACAACCGGGATGGTCTCGCACCTGGCGCTGCTCGCCCACCGGATCGCACCGCGTGCCACCGAGTCGCTGGTCGCCCGGTGGAGCGCCACCTTCTTGACCAAGCCGGGTGCAGCCGCGCCCGGGTCAGGGTCGCTGTTCGGTCCACCACCAGCCGGGGCGGTGCACGGCGGATATCGCCGCATCCCGGTCCGCCGCCGGCTCGGCGAGTGGCTGGGCGTCGCGCAAGCACGCAGGAATCGACCGACCCCAGGCTGACCGCCAGGCATGACAACCCAGGACAGGCGGTGAAGGCTTCCACCACGTGGTCGTCCGTCCCGAGTACCAAGCGCTCAACGCCGGCTTCCTCGCCTGCGCGGGCTGAGCCCCTCGCCGGTCAGGTTCGGATCAAGGTGGTGTCCGATGGGCCGAGTGGCGGCCATCGGCGGCCAATCCCGGTCAAGGTGACGCAGCCACGGAATGACGTCGCGGAGCGGCGTCACGCCGTACGCAGCCAGCCGAGGGTCTTCATGGTGGCGAGACTGGTCGCCTTGAGGCCGGCGTCGGACACGGTCCAGAGCACGCCATCGACCACCAGTGACCGCCGGATCATGACCATTTCCCCGGGACGTCCGCCGCCAAGCGTGTGGTCGACGGTGCCGACCTCGGTGAACCCGCCGTCGCCGACCCGCAGGGCCAGCGCCACGTTGCTCGGCAGGTCCGGCTTGCTCACGGCGCCCGTGCCAGGGACGGTCAGGGGAACCACGACCAGGCGTTCGGCCGGCCAGTACAGGAAGGCGTGCGGGTCGAACTCCGCCTCGGAGTGCCCCTGCCGGACGTGGTACTGCGCGATCCGCTTCGGCTCGGTCGGATCGGCGACGTCGAAGAGCGAGAGCTGGGTGCCCTGGACCCGCCCTTGGTCGGACGCTTCCTGCCCGACGCCGAGCAGGCGGCCTTCGCCGACCGGGTGCAGGTACGCGGAATACCCGTTGATCTTCAGTTCTCCGCTCACCGTGGGCGCGGTCGGATCACGCAGGTCGACGGTGTAGAGCGGGTCGGTCTGCCGGAAGGTGACGATGTATCCGGTTCCGCCGACGAACCGGACGGCGTGGATCCGTTCCCTTTTGCCCAGTCCGGTGACCTTGCCCACCTGAGCCAGGGTCGTGCCGTCGGCGCGCAGGACGTACACGCTGGACGTCGAGTCCGGCCGGTCGCCCCAGGTACGGCCACGGGTGGTGGCGACCCGCAGATGCCCGTCCCACTCCGACATGGCGTACTGGTTGATCAGCCAGCCCGGAACGGTGGCGGCGGCGACGTACCGCGGGGTGCCCGCTCCCGCAGTGTCGAACTGGTAGATCTCGGTGGTCTCGTCCTTGGGATCGGGTGCGACGTTGCGAGCGGTCAGCATGGGCAGCACCCGCCAGCGCTGGTCGTTGGCGACGTACAGCCGGTCTCCGGTGCTGTAGACGGTGTCGCCGTCGGCGATCACGGTGACCGGGTCGCCGGTGCCGAGCATGGCCGCCCCGAGGTCGAAGCTGAGCACGGTCACCAGCGAGGTGCCGGAGTAGGTGGCCGGCCGGTTCACCCGTTCGCAGCCGACCCGTCCGCTACTGGCTCGCCCACCGGCGGTGACCTCGTACCGGGGCAGCCAGTCGTCGGCGGTGGCCCGCTCGATGATCTCGCGGTTGGCGGCGGTGCGCTGCGCGTCGGAGGCCCGCTCCCGGTACGGGAAGGTGAGCCGGGGCGCGGAGCGGACTACGACCCGGGCCGTCGTGCCGACCTGACGGGCGTCCACCAGACTGCCGTCGATCCGGTACTCCCCGATGATTTTCGGTGCCCCGGAGAGGTCAACCATGATCAGGCGGGGACCGACGATGTCTTCCCTGGTCGGATCGGCTGCCGCGGGCCGTCCCTCCGGCACGGCGGGTTTCGTGATCGCGGCCCACCCCTGGCGGAGCAGCACCAGCGCCCGGTCGCCGTGCAGGAGGAGGCTGCCGTCTGCCCAGCCGGACCCGTCGGCACCGGGCGCCAGCTTCAACTCCCCGGTCAGCCGCCGGGTGACCGGGTCGATCACGTGCAGCGTGCCCTGGGTGACGGTGACGATCCGCTTGCCGTCGGTCTTGACCAGGTCCGGTTCGTCGACCCCAGCCTCGTGCGTGTTCGTGCCCGAGTAGCCGGGGGTTCCGGACGCGTCGGCGCCGGGCGCCGCGTCCGCCGGCTTCGCCGCGGGCACTCCGGCCTGTTCCGCCCGGCCGAAGGTACGGATGTCCCCGCCCGGCCCGAACCCCCAGGGCCCGACGTACGCCTTGGCAGCTGTCTTGAGCTGCCGCATCGCCTCCCCGCAGGAGTCGAACGCGACGAGCCGGAACCCGCCGGCCGGCACTCCCCCGTCCCGCCGTGGCGTGGGAACCGCCTCCGCCGTACACCCGCTGATCAGCGACAGGCTGGCGACCAGGACCAGCCCCATGACCCGGGAAACGCCGGTCATTCGATGCCCTAGGGGGACGCTGCTGCCTGTCATGCCCCTAGGACGTGTCTGCCGTAGGCCGGGTTCCCGGGCCGAGGCATCTGGCTGAGGCCGTTGCGGCTGACCTGACCTACGAGCCGCAACACCACGCGGTCGCGGGCAGGTCCGGACATCGACCCACACCGCGGTCGCTGCGGCGGCATGCTCGCCTCCCGGCAGTCAGCCCGAAGCCGCCGAGCGAAGCGATGAGGGATCTCGTCCCGGTGCAGTCGCGGGGACAATGAACGCCGTGCTCGCCGCCACCCGCGCCCTCCTGACCTCCCTCGATCCGCTGCCGTACCCCAAGCGGATGACCCGCCTCGCGGAATGGGCGCGCACGGCGCCCGACCGTGCCCAGGTCTGCGCCGACCTGCGCCAGCACGGTCCCTACGAGCGGCATCTCGCCCTGGTCGCCGCGATGGTGACCCAGGACGCCGACGGCATCGCCGGCGCGGCGCGCGACCCGCAGCCGTCGATCAGAGCCGCCGCGTTCACCGCGGCGCTGCGGGCCGGCATCCCTACCGGTAACCTTGCCGATCGCCCGGCGACGGATCGGCGGCGGGTCTATCGGGCCCTGCGCCGCCGGTGTGCGCCGGCTGTCGCCGACGCGCTGATCATCGAGGTTCGCGCCCAGTTCGGCGACGAGGAGGCCGCCGCGCTGCTGCCAGCCTGCGGCGCCGACACGGTACGGGCGTTGCTGCCCGACCTGGAGCACGCGCTCAACCTTGAGCGGCTGGTCCGGTGGCACCCCGGCCCGTTGCTGGACCGGGTCGGCGAGCGGCTGGCCGCGGCCACGCCCGAGCTGCGTGCGAGGGTCTGGAGCGGTGCCGCCGGTGCGGTGCTGCGGTGTGACGCGGCTCAGGCGCTCGACCTGCTCGAACGGTACGCACCCGAGGAGTCGCTGCCCGGTCCGCTGGTCGCGTACGGGATGCTTGCGGCACACGACGCGGGTCGCGTCGCCCGCCTGCTCACCACGCCGGGCCGAGCGGCCTGGCTGACGCGGACCGTGCTGCCGCCGGCCCTGCTGCGCCGCCTCGCGGTGCTGCCCACCGACGAGCTGGCGCCGCTCGCCAACCGGTTCCGTGAGCACAGCAGGGCGCTGGCGGCGCTGCTCGACGCCGTTGCGCCGAGCCGACGTGGCGAGCTGTACGACCGGGCGTTGGCCGAGGCCGACACGGCCGTACTGCTTCCTGCTGCCGAGGTCATGGAGGTGCTGCCGGCCGCGGTCCGGATCCGCGAGGCGACCCGGGTGCTGAGCCTGGCGAGGATCCGTGAGCGGGAAACCGAGGTGCGGTCCTGGAGTGCGTACCTGGCCTGGCCGGACGCGTCCGTGGCGCTGGAGGTAGCGTTACGCTCGGGCGACGCCGACGAGCGGGCGCACGGCTACGCGCTGCTGGTGGAGGCCGCCCGCCGCTCGCGCGACCCGCAGGTGGTGGCCGAGGTGATCGTCCGGCTCGGCCGGTTGCGCAACGAGCAGGATCCGGTGCGCGCCGCGGCGCTCACCGCGTTGGCGAAGGTGGCGCCGCTGCTCACCGCGGGCACGGCGGCCGGGCTCACTCAGCTGACCACCGATGCGGTTGACGCCCGCGACGCCTCCGCCTCCACCACGACGGCGCTGAGTACCCTCGCCGTCGACGTCCTGCAACACCATGTCGCCGTGCCGGAGTTGCGCGAGTGGGCCCTGCTCACGATCGACCTGGTGAGCAGCGGCGCGAGCGTGCCGGTCCTGCGCCGCTTCGACACGGTCCTGCGCAGCGGGCAGGAGACGATGGTCTTCGAGCGGTTGCGCGGCTGGGTCGAGGCCGGCATCGCCCGCGGCCGGTACGGTCCGCTGTTCGCGCTCACCCACGCCCTCGGCAAGCGGGCCTGGCGGCTGCCACAGCTGCAGGACCTGCTGGGCAGGGCGATCGGCCCGCACACGTTGCCGTCGGTGGCCCGGACGGCGATCGCACTGTGGCTCGACGACCCGCGTACCCGCTCGGAGCGAGTCGCCACGGTGCTCGAGACCGAACCGACGGCGGTGACGATCCACGAGGTGTGGGCGACGATCTGCACGTCCCGCACGGACCTGCTCGACCGGGCGCTGGAGCGCCGCCCGCGCGGCCGGTTCGTGGAAGCGGGAACGCGGTGGGTGCCCGCATGGGCGTTGCACGTCGAGCGCTGGCTGCCCCGCCAGCAGGCCCGCTTCGTGGCCCTGCAGGACCTGATCGTCGTCGACACGGGGCAGGGGGTGTGGCGGCGCGCGGCGGCGATCCGGGCCGCGGCCGGCGCCGGCGGCCCCGGCCGCGAACTGGTGTTGCGCCACCTTGACGCCCCCGAGGTGGCGATCGCCGAGGCGGCGCTGGGCGCGCTGGTCTGGACCGACCGGCCGGACGAGGCACTGCCGGTGCTGCTCCGGTACGCCGACGGCGACCGGGCGCGGGTCGCGCTGTACGCGGCCGGCCGGGCTGCCCGGCACGTCCCGCCGTCCCGCCTGGCTGATGTGTTCGGCGAGGTGATGACCGGCCCTGCGAAGATCACCAGCCGGAAGGAGGCGGCCCGGCTGCTGGCACGCTACGGGCAGCCGGGGGTGATGGCGACGCTGCTCGACGCGTACACGACTCCGGACGCGCACCGCGACGTGCGCGCGGCGATCGTCTCCGCCGCCCGGCAGCGCCTGCAGGCCGAGGCGAGCTGGACCATCCTGCGGACCGCGGTCGACGGCAGCCGGGAGGAGCGGCGCGCGGTCCTGAGCGCCTACCCGTACACGATCCCGGAACGGCACCGCCCGCGCTACGGCGCGCTCATCGTCGAGGCATGTCGCGCCGCCGACCGGGAGGTCCGGCGCGCCGCGTTCAGCCAGCTCGGGGACTGGTCACCGTGGCTGACGGGGATCGCCGAGTTGGTCGTGGACCGGCTCATCGACCTCGGCGAGACGATCGTGCACATCGAGGTCGCCAACCTGCTGAAGGCCGGCGGCGACGCGGTACTCGGCGACGCGCTGACCCGGCTTGTGGACCGCGATGCGGCCGACGACCATCCTGGCGGCCCGGCGGCGGACCGCCCGGCACGGCGCCGCATCGAACTCCTCGCACGCGGCGCGGTCGTCCGTTCCAGGAGCCGGCCGGACAGTGCGGACCGGACCGCGCTGGTCGAATCGGCGCGGTGGCTCGCCAATCAGCCCGCCTTCGCGGGCACCGCCACGGGGCTGCTGGTCGACCTCGGCCGGCTGGACAATCTGGACGAGGTCGCCGGACTGTGTGCGGGCCGGCCCGTCCTCGCCATCCGCACCGCGGAACGCGTCGGCACCCGCCTGCGAGGCCTGCGCGAGTGGCCCGACCCGGCGATCCTCACCGGCACCGTCGCGCGACTGGCGGGGCGTGGGGATCTCGCCGGCGGGCTGTTCGCGGTGGAGCTGGTTCGGCACGGGGCCGGCTTCGGTTGGAAGGCCCCGTGGCGGGAGCAGCTGATCGGGTTACGCCGGCACCCGGACGCCGACGTGCGCGAGGAGGCGTACGCCGTCGACATGAGCTGACCGCCGCCGCTCACGGTGTGGAGTTCGAGACGCGGAGCGCTGGTGGGCATGCCGCGCGCCGCCGATTGGCACTCGGCCCGGAGCGGTGCGCCAGGGAGAGTGGGAACCTGACGCCGTACTCAGGGGAGTTGTGATGCAGGTAGCCGTGGTCACCTTCGACGGGTTCAACGAGCTCGACAGCTTCATCGCTTCCGCGCTGATCAACCGCTGTCGTAAGGACGGCCTGGAAGCCTTCATCACGACACCGACGCCTATGGTCACGTCGATGAACGGCGTCGAGGTGACCGGGCAGCGCCCGATCGAGTTCGTGGCCGACGCCGACGTCGTGCTGATCGGTAGCGGAGTGAAGGCGCGCGACGTGGTCGCCGACGACCGGCTGATCTCCAGGCTGCTGCTCGACCCCTCGCGACAGCTGATCGGTGCGCAGTGCTCCGGCGCGCTGGTCCTCGCCCGGCTCGGGTTGCTGGATGGCATGCCGGCCTGCACGGACTTGACGAGCCGGCCCTTTGTCGAAGCCCGTGGCGTTGCCGTGTTGGACGCGCCGTTCCACGCCGAGGGAAACATCGCTACGGCGGGCGGCTGCCTGGCGTCCCAGTATCTCGCCGCGTGGGTGATCACCCGGATGGTCGGGGAGGACGCCGCGCGCGGCGTCATCGACTACGTGGCTCCGGTCGGCGAAAATCAGGAGACTGTCGAGCGCGCCATGCGCGCCGTCCACGTGGGCGAGATCGCCCTGCGCTGACACCCGCGATCATCCTTTCGTGGACGCCTGTGGTCATGGAGGGACGCTTGAGCGAATCGAGGGCGGGCATCGTCTGAGTAAGCGGAAGCCTGGCCGCCGTGCCATCGCGAGGATGGGTTGACCCATGTTCGAAGTCCGGGACACGCGCGGCGTACCCGTTGGTATGCCTATGGGGTGACCGAGCGCGCAGACAACGAGCAGCCCGAGGCGAGCGGCGAGGCGGGTCGCCCGGCGGCGGGCCTGGGTCTGCTGCTGGGCGCGTTGGGGGTGGTGTACGGCGACATCGGCACGAGCCCGCTGTACGCGCTGAAGACAGTCTTCACCCTCGACCGCAACCTGACACCGGACGCTCCCGACGTCTTCGGCGTCATCTCGTGGGTCTTCTGGTCGATCATCCTGATCGTGTCGGTCAAGTACGTCATCTTCATCCTGCGGGCCGACAACGAGGGCGAGGGCGGGGTGATGGCCCTGGCCGCCCTCGCCCGGAGGGCACTGCTCAAAGTGAGTGAACGGCGCGCCGCCAGCGTGCTGGCGCTCGGGGCGCTCGGCGCCGCGCTGTTCTACGGCGACAGTGTGATCACCCCGGCGATCTCGGTGTTGTCGGCGGTGGAGGGGCTGGAGGTCATCTCCCCACGGTGGGAGGTGGTGGTTCTGCCGGCGTCGGCGGTGATCCTCACTCTGCTGTTCGCCATCCAGCGCTGGGGCACCGGACGGGTCGGGACCGTGTTCGGACCGATCATGCTGCTCTGGTTCACCTGCCTGGGCGTCGCCGGCGCGGCCGAGGTGATACGTCACCCGGGCGTCGTGGCCGGGCTGTCACCGACGTACGCGGCCCTGTTCGTCGTCGACCACCCGATGATCGCGTTCATCGCGATGGGCGCGGTCGTGCTGTCGATCACCGGCGCCGAAGCGCTCTATGCCGACATGGGGCACTTCGGCCGCGCCCCGATCCGCCGGGCCTGGTTCGCGGTCGTCTTCCCCGCGCTGACCCTCAACTACCTCGGCCAGGGCGCATTGATCCTCCGGGTGCTGGAGGGCCGGGATAATCCGTTCTTCCTGCTGCTACCTGGTTGGGCGCAGCTGCCGATGGTCGTCGTGGCCACCGTGGCCACCGTGATCGCGTCCCAGTCGGTGATCTCAGGAGCGTTCTCGGTGTCCCGGGAGGCCATGCGGCTGGGCTTCCTGCCGCATCTGCGCATCCGGCAGACCTCCCGCAGCCAGTACGGACAGATCTACGCCCCCGGTGTGAACTGGGGCCTGTTCGTGGCAGTCCTGGTGGTGGTGTTCGCGTTCGGCTCGTCCACGAACCTCGCCGCCGCCTACGGGGTGGCGGTCACCGGCACCTTCCTGATCACCACCACCCTGTTCCTGGTCGTCGCACGAGCGCGCTGGCGCTGGCCCACCTGGCGGCTGGTGTTGTTCGGGGTCGTCTTCGGCAGCATCGAGTTGACCTTCTTACGGCGAACCTGGCCAAGGTCACCCACGGCGGTTGGCTGACGCTGCTGATCGCGATCTTCCTGTTCACGGTCCTGCTGACCTGGCGCCGCGGAGCCGAGCTGGTCACCGCCCGGCGGATCGAACGGGAAGGACTGCTCCCCGAGTTCATCGACTCCCTGCACGCCACGAACATCCCCTGGGTGCCGGGCACCGCGGTGTTCCCCCATCCGAACAAGGAGACCACTCCCCTGGCACTGCGCGCGAACGTCGCGCACTACCACGTCCGGCACGAAAGAATTGTGATCATCACGGGTCGCACCGGCAACGTCCCCCACATCCCCTGGCACAAGCGCCTCACCATCGACGACCTTGGCGACCCGAACGACGGCATCATCCACATCGACGCCCTCTTCGGCTTTCAGGACCCCACCGACTTCCCCGAGGTGCTGCGCCGCGCCGCCACCCACCCCGTCGCCAGAGGGATCGACCTCGACCCTGACCAGGTCTCCTACTTCGTCTCGAAGATCACGCTGCGCTGCACCCGTCAGCCCGGCCTGGCCATCTGGCGCAAGCGCCTGTTCATCGCCCTCGCCCACAACGCCGCCAGCCACGCCGAGTTCCTTCACCTGCCCGAGGAACGCACCATCGTCCTCAGCGCCGAAGTCGCAGTCTGAACCGCGCCGGTCCACTCATGGGAGGTCTGTGCCGTTTCCGTCCGTGACAAGCCGGGCGGCGGTGTCGGGTAGCGCCACCTCGTGCCCCTCTGCGCACTTCACCACGACGCCGAGCGGACTCCCGCAGCCGGCATGCACGAGTTCGACGCCGCCGTCCCGACCGAGCCGCTCCCCCCACTGCAGCAGAGCGACGAGCACGGGAAAGAGCTCTCGGCCCAGTCCGGTGAGGACGTACTCGTACCTGGTCCGCTTGCCCGGCTCCTGGTAGGGCCGTCGCTGCAGCAGACCGTCAGCGACCAGTTGCTTGAGCCGCTTGGCGGCCACCGCCTCCGTCAGGCCGGTACGCCGGGCCAGGTCGTCGAAGCGCCGGCCGCCGTAGTAGATCTCGCGCATCAGGATCATCGCCGACCGGGTGCCGATCAGCTCCAGCGCGTGCTCGATGCGGCACCAGCCCTCCGCCTGCCACGCGTCGCGATCGGCGAAGCGGCCGGTCAAGGCGATGACGGCGTCGGTGTCGGGCCCGACCGGCCCGGCTGGCGAAGTCATGGCTACCACACCTCTCTGGCTAGGCGTTTGCATAGCCAGGGGTGTTACCGTGCTGGCTATGGTTTCCACTAGCCAGCCTAACACCGGTGCAGAACCGCGCCCGGCGCCCACGGCCGAGGCACGGCGGCGCTGGTTCGCCCTCTTCGTCGTCTGCCTGGGCGTGATGATGACCTTCGTCAACGTGTCGTCGACCATCTCGGCGCTGCCGCCGATCCAGGACGACCTGCACATGTCCGCCAGCACGCTGGTGTGGGTGAGCAGTGCCTTCAGCCTCGCCGTGGTGAGCCTGGTCCTCTCCGCCGGCACGCTGAGCGACCTGCTCGGGCGGCGCCGGGTCTTCTGCTACGGCGTGGTTCTCTTCACGCTCGGCAGCGCGCTCGCCTTCGCCGCGCCGAACGCGGGTGTGCTCATCGCGGCCCAGGCCGTGATGGGCGTCGGCGCCGCGGCCGTGTTGCCGTCGAGCCTGTCGATCGTGAGTCACGCCTTCACCGACCACCACGAGCGGACCGGCGCCATCAGTATCTGGGCCAGCTGCGCAGGTCTCGGCCTGGCGATCGGGCCGCTGGCGGCGGGCGCGCTCCTCGATCAGACCTCCTGGCACGCGGTCTACCTCACCAACCTCGTCGTCGGGGTGCTCGCCCTCGTGCTCGCGCCGCTGTTCGTGGCAGAGAGCAGGCACCCGACCCGACGACTCGATCCCGCCGGCGTGCTGCTGGGCACCATCGCGATCGCCGCGGCGACCTACGCCATCATCCAAGGGGGCGCCAGCGGCTACGGCCAGCCCCCGATCATCGTGGCTTACGTGGTCTTCGGCGTCTCGCTGGTGGCCTTCGTCCGGCTCGAACTCCGCCACCACGACCCCATGCTGGACCTGCGGCTGTTCAAGAGCGCCTCGTTCGCGACCGTGATGGCCGTCAGCGCCGTCACCATGTTCGGCTTCGTCGGCATCTCCCTGCTCACCGTCCTCTACCTGGAACGGATCGCCCACGCGAGCGCCCTGGAGACCGGAGTGAAGCTGCTCCCCATGTTCGTCCCCTACATCGTCGTCAGCGCACTCGCCGGACGCCTGGCCCGCCGGATCGGCATCGCCTCCGTGCTCGCCGTGGGGCTCGTCCTCATGGGCGCCGGGGCTCTCGCGCTGCTGATGGTCGGCCCGTCCAGCGGGTACGGGGCGATGTGGCCGGGGCTGCTCGCCGCAGGCGTCGGCTCGGCGCTGCTGGTGGCGCCGTCGACCGCCGCCGCCGTCAACAGCGTGCCACCGCTGCAGGCCGGCATGGCTGCCGGCTCGGTCAACATGTTCCGCCAGCTGGGCAGCGTGCTCGGCCCGAGCATCCTCGGCACCCTCGCGACGACCCACTTCCCGACGTACCTGCGTGAGCGGCTGGCGACGGCCGGAGTGCCGTCCGACACGGCCGGGGCGGTCGCCGCGGGAGCCACGCACGCCGGCAGCACGGGTCAGCTCCCGGCCCCCCTGGCCCACACGCTCTCCCTGGCCGCGCCGCGTGCCTTCACCGACGCCCTTCACCTCGGCTGGCTCGTCGGCGGCGTCGTCCTGCTCGTCATGGTGATCCCGACGGTGCTGTTCGTCCGGCGCCCCGCGACGACTTCCTGATCCACCACGGGGCCGGCCCGGTGTGAGTCTGGGCCGGCCCCGTGGGGCGCGTGTGCGTTACGGCGCGGGGACGCCGTCGAGGATGCCCACCGCGTCGGTACCCGGCGTGACGACGAGCTTGCGGGTGAGGGTGTATGAGCCACCCGCCGGCACGTCGACGTTGAACCGACTCATCACCCAGTTGCCCGCGGCGTAGACGTCAAAGGCGCTGGCCGGCGTGCCGTAGACGAGACCGACGACCTGTGGGTCCGTCCCGGTCATGCCGATGTACGGCTTGGTCGGGGCGTACGCCGCCGTCGCGCCCGGCGCCACGATGCCGGCGCCCGGGATGACACTGGCCTGGCCGGCGGCGTCTTGGTCCATCGCGTCACCGGTCCACACGCTGAGTGGAGCCGAGGCGGAGTTGCTCAGCTCCGTCGAGACCGTGGCGAAGTTGTCGCCCGGCTTCAGTGTGTACGTCGTCGTCGCCGTCAGACCCGGGAAGCCCTTGACCGGCCCGGACACCCGGACGACGGCCTTGTCGCCGGTCGCCTGCACGATCTGGACGTCGGTCGCGGCCACCGACCGGTTGTCCCACGCGCTACCGCCGGTCGGCTGGGTCGCCGAGACGTAGGGCAGGTTGATCCAGTCGAACTGGTCGGCCATGCCGCGGACGGCGATGTCGACCGGCTTGCCGCGGGTGCCACCGGAGAGCTGCGAGTCGTTGTAGGCGTCGGCGATCGCCATCGAGAGCTTGTCGTTCTCGAGCATGACGTCGCCGTGGCCCGCCTCGACCAGGCCCGTGCCGATCTGCTTGCCGTAGCCCGCCTCGACCGTGACCGGACTCAGCGCGACGTCTTCGACACCGCTGCCCACCGCCGGCACCGTGACCGTGCCGGTGGCCGTCCGGTAGCCCAGCATGGACACCCGGACGTCGTACTGACCGGCCGGCGCCTTGACGAGGTACCTGCCCTGGGCGTCGGTGCTCGTGGTCGCGACCACCGTGCCGGCCTTCTCGAGGGCGACCCGGGCACCGGAGACGGCGGCGCCGCTCGCGGTGATCGTGCCGGCCGCGCGAGCGGCGTCCGGGACGGCTGCGTCGTGCAGGTCGATCTCGTCGGCCCAGTTCGCGATGTTGCCGGTGGGGTCGCCACCGGCGGTCGCGTAGTCGGTCAGGTGGTAGAAGCTGAACTGCCTGGTAGCACCGGGCGCCATGGTGGCGTCGTAGTAGAGGCCCTCGACGTAGCCGTACGCGCCGACCGCGGCCGGCGTGTTCAGCGCCCACGCGAGACCGTGGGCGGCCTGGCCGTTCGTGGTGGCCGCGTCCGCACCGACGTAGACGTAGTTCCCGGTCCAGCCCGACGTCTTCAGGCCCGGGTTGATGCCGCTGAACCCGGGGATCCGGCCGTTGTCGACCGAGCTGTCGGGGTCGATCATGTAGTTGAAGTAGCCCTGGTAGCCGGTCGCGCCGGTGTTGGTGAGCTTCACCGTCATCTTCACGATCGGCGCGTCGGGCAGGGTCTCGTAGCGGACCTGCGCCTTGATGGCCGGGTTCGCCCGGTACTGACCGTTGCCGACCACGGCAGCGCCGTCGACCGCGAGGTCGGGCAGGTCGAGCTGGTCGTTCGGCCGGTCCCACGAGTCGGGCGGCGTGAGGCTCGGACGCAGCAGCATCTCGCCCCAGTCGAGGGTCTCGGCGCCGTTGGCGTCGTTGAGCATGAGGTCCGACAGCGCGCCCAGACCCAGGCCGCCGGCGCCGTTGTTGCCAGCGGCGTACGGGGTCACGGAGGCCCGGATCCTGTCGTTGGCCAGGTAGTAGTACTCCTTGCCGGTAACGACATCCGTGCGGGTGCTGCCGTTGCCGTAGTCCGGCGCGTACGTCGACGTGCCGGCGACCGGGTGGGTCACCTTGATCAGTCTCAGGTTGGCCGTCGCGGTGCCGGTGGCGCCGACCGTGACGCTGGCCGCCGAGCGGTCGTCGGCGATCAGGCCGCGTTTGGCCGCGGTGACGGTCCAGGTCGACGCCGGCAGGCCGATCCGGTAGTGGCCCCGGGCGTCGGTGCTGGTCACCGCGGCATCCTGGCCGGCGGCGACGGCGGTGACCTTCGCGCCGGCGATCGGAGCGCCCGTCTCCGGGTCGCTGACCGTGCCGGTCACGGTCGCCCAGCGCTGCGCGGACTCGCCGCCCGGGACGTAGGCGTAGAGGTTGCCGTCCCAGGCGCCCGTCACGACGGTGTTGCCGCTGACGGCCGGGCCGGCGCCCACCCAGGTGCCGATTTCGTGGCTCCATAGGATCTGGCCGGTGTCGGTGGCCAGGGCGTAGAACCTGCCGTTGTTGGCGCCGACGAAGAGCGTGTCGCCGGCCACGACCGGGCTGGACATGACGCCGCCGTGGTAGACGTCGCCGGGCAGCGCCCGCTCCCAGAAGACGTTGCCCGTCTGGGCGTCGAGGGCGACGACGGCGCCGCTCGGGAAGCCCATGTAGACGACGCCGTTCTTGACGGCCGCGGCGCTCGGGGTCGAGCCGCTCGAGACGAGCGAGGAGCGCGGGCTCCGGTACGTCCACAGCGTCGCGCCGGTGGTGGCGTCCCGGGCGGCGATGCCGTTGTTGGCGCCGATGAAGACCTTGCCCTCGGCCGCGGTCGGTACGCCGTCCTGCCAGCTGCCGAGCGACTCGGCGCCGGTCCACTTGCGGGCGCCGGTGGTCAGGTCGTAGGCGAGCACGCGGTCGGCGGTCTGGTTGCCGATGTACACGGTGCCGTTCATGACGGCCGGGGTGCCGTCGCTCATCTGGTTGCCGGACATCGGCGAGGCCCAGATCTGCTCACCGGTCCTGGCGTCGAGGGCCTTCAGGACGCCCTGGCTGCCGATGCCGAAGCGAGTCTGGTAGGGCCAGAGCACGGTGTGGCCGGAGACGGCCGGCGAGTAGTAGCCGTAGGTGCGCTGGTTGTTCGGGGCCGGCGCCTGCTCGGGCACGGCCTTCCAGCGGAGTTTGCCGGTCACCGCGTCCACGGCGTAGAGCTCCGAGCCGAGGGTCGGCGCGAAGATCAGGCCGTCGCCGTAGGCGAGGCTGCCGTGGATCGACTGCGGTACCTCGAAATTCCACAGCTCCTTGCCGTTCTTGAGCTGGACGGCGTGGATCCGGCTGTTGCCGTCGCCGTTCTCGTCGCGGGTGCCCGCGTAGACGACACCGTCGTGGATGACCGGCGACCCGGTGAGGAAGGTGCCGTTGGTGCGGAAGCTCCAGGCCAGGCGGCGGCCGGCCTCCTGCGCCGGCGCGACACCGGAGTGGGCCTCGTTGCCGTGGTGCTGGTCCCAGTCACCGCCGGCGACCGGCTGAAGCGCCGGTTCGTCGGTGAGGGTGAAATCCGCCGACCTGGTCCAGGTCTTGCCCGCCGCGTCCACCACCTTCACCTCGATGCTGTGCTCACCGATCGTCTGCAGACTCTCGGGAAGGTTGCTCTGCCAGGTGAACTCGCCGCTGTGGTGCAGCGGCATCCAGTTCTTGTCCCCGGCGATCCGGTAGCGCGCCGAGACGACCTCGTCGCCGGTGTCGTAGGCGTTGACCTGGATGCCCGGGAACTTCGCGGCGGGCACCTTCGAGCCCGGCGCGGGGCTGACGATGGTGAGGTGCTCGTTCTCGCCGTACATCCGGAACGGGTTGTCGAAGCCCGGACCCGCCATGTGGATGTAGCGGAAGCCGCGGGGCGCGTTGTCGATCGTGTAGGAGCTCGACACGGTCTGGATGTGCTTGGCGGTCGAGGCGAACGCCGAGTGGTTCTCGACGTGGTTGGAGTGCTCGTGGCCGACCAGGATCAGCTGCGCCTTGTAGTGCTCGAGCACGTCACCGAAGGCGTCGTACGTCGACGGCGAGCCGAACGGGACGTTCATCGGCTGGTGGGTGAGGACGACGACCTCGATGTCGTTGGTCGGGTCGTCGTCGAGCGGAACGCTCGCGGCGAGGTCGTCCTTGAGCCAGTTCAGCTCCTCGTCGAACGGCGCCGAGCCGTTGTTCTCCAGCACCACGAAGTGCCGGTTGCCGTAGTTGAACGAGTACCACTCCGGGCCGACGTTCCGACGATAGTTGTCGATCTTGTCCGCGTATGCCGACCCGCTGGCGTACTCGTGGTTGCCGACAGCCGGCCACACGCCGACGGCCGACTCCTGGGTGCCGCGACGGTACGTGTCGAACTGCCCCTGGCTGGCGTCGTTGGTGAGGTCGCCGCTGACCGCGATGAAGCGCAGGTCGGTGCCCGTGGAGTTGATCTCGCGGATCTGGTCGGGCAGCTGGGCGTTGACATGCGGGTCGGCGATGTTGGCCCAGGAGAAGGTGTCGCCATCGGAGAGGTCGTCACGGACGAGCGCGAAGTCCGCAGTCGGCGTGGCGTCGTCGGCGAGCTGGCCGAGGTTGGCCCAGAACCTGGGCTCCTTGTACTGGTCCAGGCCGAACCGGTAGCCCCGCGGCTGGCTGGCCCACACGATGTCTGTGGTACGACGGTCCGTGGAGATCGTCAGCGAGTAGCTGCCGTCGGCGGCAGTGGTGGTCGCGGCCTTGCCGTCGGAGACACGCACGCCGGCCAGACCGATCTCGTCGGGGTTGCGCTGACCGTCGCCGTTGCCGTCGACGTACACGGCGCCGCTGACGGTGGCCTCCGGCGGGTCGATGGCGGCCGCCGCGTACGACGTGAGCGGGCCCGCCACGACACTGGCGGCGAGCGCCAGCGTGGTGGCGTACAGGACGACGCGCAGGCGCGCGCGCGTCCAGGTGAACGCGGACATCAGGATCCTTCGGGATGAGGGGGCGGGAGGTGGGTGTCAGGTCAGGAGCGGAGAGCGTTCGACGAACCAGACCAGACCGGCACCGGCGACGGCGACGGTCGCCGCGACGGTGCCGAGCGTGAGGGCGCGAGCGGCGACCGGCCTGGTCGCGGCCCTGCGCAGGAACAGCAGCGCCGGGAAGGTCAGCGCGATGATCGTCAACTGGGCGATCTCGATGCCGACGTTGAAGGACACCAGGTCGGCCAGCGCCGAGGCCGACAGCGGCCCGTCGACGCTGAGTGCGCCCGCGAAGCCGAGCCCGTGCAGCAGCCCGAAGCCGAACACCACGGGCAGCCGGTGGTTCGTCCTCGGCGAGAGCAGGTTGTCGAGCGCGACGAACGCGATCGACAGCGCGATGAGCGGCTCGACGATCCACCCGGGCACGCTGACCCAGCCGATCGCGGCCAGCACCAGGGTCACCGAGTGCGCGACCGTGAAGGCCGTGGCAACCTCGACGACGTCGCGCAGCCGCTTCGCACCGAGCAGCAACGCCAGCAGGAACAGCACGTGGTCGAGCCCGAAGAGCAGGTGCTCCGCCCCGAGCCGGACAAACCGCGGGATCTCGCTGAGCAGGTCGGTTCGCCCCACCGTCACGCTGGTGCGGGCGGTGTCGAGCAACGTCGAACCGCGGCGGCCGTCGATGTCGTAGGCCACCATCGTGGTGGTGTCGTCGATGACGCCGTCGGAGACGCGGAAGATGTCGCTGCGGACGGTGAGCGCGCCAGACGCCGGGCAGTCGTAGGCGAGCGCGACCCGCACCGCGCCGGAGTCGGCGAGTTCGACGCGGCCCTCGTCCTCACTGGTGCACCCGATTGAGCCGCGACTCAGCCGCAGCCGCCCGCCGACGTAGGCCGCCACGTCGTTCGCGTGCGCGTCCAGCGAACGGCGCCGCGCTTCGGTCGACACCTCGGCGGTCGCGCCGTCCACGCCGGCCGCGTCCGGGCTCAGAGCACCGTCGAGGCTAAGCAGCCGGGCGAGGACGTCGTACTCCAGGTCGACGACAGCCGCGACGCCGTCGCCCTGGCTGCGCAGGTCGACGGCGACCGAGGTCGCGCGGACGTGCGCCTGCGCCGGAGCGGCGACGAGGCAGACGGCAACTAGGGCGGCGAGGAACGCCAGTAGACGCACGGCAGGCACTTCCGTCGTGGGGGGCGGTCGTGCCAAACCCTGCAGTGCTCGCTCCACGCCCGGCAACCCAGGACGGCCCAGTTCACCGAACCTTCCGCTGCCGATCACCCCCCGGCCGAAAGCCGGGCTTCTGGGCGCCGAAAGCCGGGAGTTGCGCTCGGCTACGAGGGCTGTACCCGGCCGAGGCACCTGTGTACGAAGTGGGACGCGGGATCCATGGGACCAGGTCCGCGAACCCGCCGGATGATCACTCGTCGCCCACGGTCAGGGTCGACTCGCGCACCATGAACACGTCCACCGGGTCCTGGGTCTCGACGGTGAATCCATGTCGCTCGTACAGCCGCCGGGCCGGACTGCCCTGCAGCACGTTCAGCCGGACCAGGCTGCCCTCGCGGTCGCACCGCTCCAGCAGCCCACGCAGCACCGCCGTACCGATGCCGCTGCCCTGCAGGTGCGGGGCCAGGTAAAAGTGCTCCAGCCAGTGGGCGTCCTCGGCCGGCCGCAGCGACACGCAGCCGGCGAACGCGCCGCCCACCTCGATCACCCAGGTGTGCGCCGGCGTGAACCCGTCCCGCAGTCGCTGCCGCACCCGCTGCTCGTCGTACCGCCCGAGCCGCTCCAGATCCGCCCGCAGCACCACGGCCCGCAACTCGGCCACCGCATCGACGTCCGACGCCGAAGCCGGCCGAAGCTCCCAGTCCCCCATGATCGCCAAACTACTGCTTCCTACCGCTTCGTTGATCCCTGGCTTCGCCAACGAGCGTCATGAGGGGCAGCGCTGACCCGACTGGCGGCAGATCGGCGATCCGTGCGCCGAGATCAACTCCAACGGGGCCCAGCTTTGAAGGCACCGGCCGAACAACTCCTTCGACCGTCCTGCACCTCGGCAGCGGCGACCGACACGCATCGACCCAACCCAGGACACTCACGTGCGAAGACAGTGCGCACACGCTACAGATCTTGAATGGTCAGGTTGGGTCGGGTTCCAGGGTCAGGCCGGTGTGAGCGAGGAAACCGTCGAGTAGGTCGAGCCGAAGGTTTGGCTGGGCCGCACGCTCAGATCTGTGTTCTCGCCTGCTCGATGTGCCGCACGATGGCGTGAGCGCCGTGCGCGCGGGCGATGGTGTGCGCCTCGTCGAGTGTGGCGAGCGCGTCCGCGCGGCGGTTCTGGGCGGCGGCGATGTAGGCCAGGCCGATCATGTTGGAGGCCACCCCCGGGAGGGCCCCAGTCTCCCGGCGCAGCCGGGATGACTCTTCGAGCTGCTCCCGCGCCTCGTCCAGCCGGTCGGCCGCGTGCGCCGCGATGCCCAAGTGCCGCAGCGCCTCGGACTGTGTCCGCTTGTCACCCGTCTCGCCCGCCAGCCAGCAGGACCGCTCCAGATACGGCACAGCGGTCTCGTTGTCACGTCGGATGAACTGGTGAAGACAGCCGATCCAGAACAGTGCCTCGGCCTCGCCGCATGTGTCGCCCAGTGCCCGATACAACTCGAGCGCGCGCTCGAACAATGGCAGTTCAGCGGGATCCTCCGCGGTCAGCGAACCGGCGCCGGCGGGCGCGCTCTGAAACCGCGCATGCAAAATCCGCCCTCGCGCCAACGCCGTATCGGCCTCCACCGCATCCAGGGCCCGTTCGGCGTCGATCAGCACACTGGTGTCGCCGCTGTACACAGCCCGCTCATACAGCTCTCTGGCTCGTTCGATCCGGTCCTCGGTGCTCATCGCCGCCCCCGCTGGCATCGCTCCTAGCTGCTAGGTCCAGGAGTCTAGTAGGGACGGTCCGCATCGCCGGCCCGCTGGAGACGACCGCTCATCGGCGAATCGGCGTGTCGCCGGATCGGCCGTCACGCCGCGCGGTCGTGCCGACGTGAGTGCGCGGCTGTCGATCTGCGAAAGCTCATAGCCACGGCCCGCTCAGACGCTGCTGGGCACCCTCTCCGCGTGCCGGCTGTCGGCCTGGCGGCTCGAACCGAGGGTGAAGGCCACCCCGCCCAACGCAGCCACCACCCCGCAGAGCAGGAGCGTCGCTCGATAGCCGAGGTGCTCGACCGCCACGCCGGACAGGATGCCGGAGACCAGGAGGCCGGCCGTGGACGCGTTGGCGAACAGCGTGGTGGCGCGGCCGGTGGCCGGGGCGAGGAGGTCCTGGAAATAGCGGATGCCGGCCGCCCCGACGACAGCGATCCCCACGCCGCGGAAGACCTGCCCGAACACGAGCATCGGCATGCCCGACGACACGACCGTCAGGGCGTAATAGCAGACGAAGGAGCCGAAGCCGCAGAGGATCACGGCCCGCTGGCTGACCCGGGCGGGGACGACGGCCAACCCCAGCGTTGCCGCCACCTCGACCGCGGCGCAGACGCTGAAGAGCACGCCGACCGACCCGGGTTGCTGATGCAGGGCACGCGTGACGAACAACGGCAGCGCCAGACCGCCCGCGAACATCGCGGCGAAGAACAGAGTGACGCTCACGGTGAGCAGGACAGGGGTGCTGCCCGGCGACGAGTTCGCAGCCGCGACGGACCCGGGCCGCGGCACGGCGAAGACGGTCAGCGCGGAAGCGAGAAACACCCCGGCAGCCGTCCACATCAGCCATGAATAGCCGCCCCGGGACAGCACGAGCGCACCCAGCAACGGCCCGACGGCCCACGCCAGGGACCAGGCCGAGCGCAGCAACGGCGCGGAACGCTGCCCGGTGGCACCCTCGCCCAGCACGGAACGGGCCAGGGCGAACAACTGCGGAAAGGCCGCTCCCAGCGCCCCGAGCACCGTCGCCGCCATCAGGAGCAGCACCAGGAAGCTCGACACCCGCGGCAGCAGCACATAACCCGCCGAGCCCAGCAGAATCACGACGATCGCGTACGTCCGCGCGGGCCGACGGTCGAACAGCCGTCCCAGCCACCAGCCGATCGTGATCCCGCCGACAGCGACCACCGAGGCCCACACGCCGATCTGCAGCGGCGTCAGCCCGACCACATCGGCGCCGAACAGGACGATGTAGGAATTGACCATCGAGTCCGCTATGCCGAGCAGGAGGACGGCGGCGAAGAGCGCGAGCAAGGGCACATGATCTTCGTACCGGCCAGGCCTCTCCGGCAACACCGATTAATCCGGGATCTTGCCGCCGGCCCACCGACCGAACATTGCGTAGCAAATCTTCTTGACGGCACATTGATGTGTAGCTAAGTTTCAGCCACCCGGACTGAGAGGTCGGCGTCCATGAAGGCTCGACTCGTCACCGCGACCGTCCTGTTGGCCAGCCTGGCGACCACCATCGCGCCGCTCCCCGTGCACGCCTCGGCTACGTCCGCGCACCCGCCCACCGCCGAGCAGGGTTGGGTCACCTCGACGCTGCGTCACATGAGCCTCGCGCAGAAGGTCGGCCAGCTCTTCTCCACCTACGTCTACGGCAGCGACGCCACCGAGCCCACGGCCGCCGACCGCGCCGCCAACCGTGCCGCATTCGGCGTCGAGACTCCGGCCGAGGTCATCGACCGGTACCACCTCGGCGGCGTCTGCTACTTCTCCTGGTCCCACAATCTGAACAGTCCCGGTCAGATCGCCAGCCTTTCCAACGGGCTCCAGCGGGCCGCCCTCGCCGACGGCACCAAGGGCCGGGTTCCCCTGCTCATCTCCACCGACCAGGAGCAGGGCACGGTGTTGCGGATGCCCGCTCCGGCGGCGCAGTTCCCCGGCGCGATGGCGCTGGGCGCCGGGCGCTCAGCGCGCGACGCGCGCACCGCAGCGGAGATCACCGGGCAGGAGCTGCGCGCGGTGGGCATCCACCAGCCGTACGCGCCGATCGCCGACGTCAACGTCAACCCCGGCAACCCGGTCATCGGGGTACGGTCCTTCGGCGCCGACCCCACCCTGGTGGTCGAGCTGACCGCCGCGCAGGTCACCGGATTCCAGGATGATGCCGGTGTGACCGCGGTGGCCAAGCACTTCCCCGGTCACGGCGACACGGCCACCGACAGCCACACCGACCTGCCCGTCATCAACCACAGCCGGGCGGAGTGGGACCGGATCGACGCGCCGCCGTTCCGGCAGGCGATCAGCGCGGGCGTCGAATCGATCATGACCGCGCACATCGTGGTGCCCGCGCTCGATCCGTCCGGCGACCCGGCGACGCTGTCGCCGAAGATCCTCACCGGCGTGCTGCGCGGTGAATTCGGCTTCCGGGGCGTCATCGTCACGGACGCCCTGAACATGGCCGGCGTGCGGCAGATCTACGGCGACGAGCGAGTGCCCGTGCTGGCGCTCAAGGCCGGCGCGGACCAGCTGCTGATGCCGCCGAACCTCGCGCTGGCCCGGGACGCGGTGCTGCGGGCAGTCGCCACGGGCGAGCTGACCGAGCGGCGGATCGACGAGTCGGTGCGGCGCATCCTCGGCATGAAGTACCGACAGGGGCTGGTCCGGTCGCCGCTGGTCGACGTCGAGGAGGCGGTACGGACGGTCGGGGCACCCGCGCACCTCGCCGCCGTCGCCCAGGTCACCGACCGGACGCTCACCGCGGTACGCAACGATGCCGGGCTGCTGCCGCTGGCCGGCACCGGCCGGTCGGTGCTGGTCACCGGCTGGAACAGCGCGGCCTTCGCTCCGGTCGCGACCGTCGCCGACGGGTTCACCGCCCGCGGTGCCCGGGCCACCGCCCGGCCGGCGACGCTGCCGTCCGACGCGGTGATCGCGGCGACGGCAGCCCAGGCGCGCGAGCACGACCTCACCGTGGTGCTGGTCAACAAGGCGTGGGACACCACAGTCACCGACCCGGGCGCGACCCAGCAGCGGCTCGTCGCGGCGCTGCTGGCCGCCGGAAAGCCCGTGGTGGTGGTGGCGGTCCGGGATCCCTACGACATCGCCCACCTGCCGGGCGTGACGACCTACCTGGCGACCTACTCGTACACCAGGGCGGCGATGGACGCACTCGTCCGCGCGTTGCACGGCGAGCTGTCTCCCAGCGGGCTGCTGCCCGTCACGATCCCCACGGCCGACGGCGCCGGCACTGTGCTCTACCCCTACGGCCACGGCCTGACCTGGTAGGAGACGGCCCATGCACCCGGGGAATTTCCTCGCCGACGCGGTCGGCGCCGGGCGCCGGCGTGGGGGCGCTCGGCTTCTGCGCGGCCCTGGCGCGCGCGTTCACCCGCCTGCGCCAGCCCTACCCGCTCTACTGAGGAGTGCGGCCATGATCATGTCGTCCCGCCCGCTCGCGCTTAGCCGGCTCGCACTCGGCTTGGCCGTTACCATCCTGGGCACGACCGCGCCGGCCACCGGGGCGGCCGGCGCGCCGCTGACGGACGAATCCGGGCCGCCGGCCGTCACCCCCGCCGACATCCACTTCCGACACGACACGCTACGGCCCGGCAGCGCGCGCGAGGTCGGCCTGCTCCCCGAACACGTGGATCGCCTCCCCGCCGACCTCGCCGCATATCTCCAGCCGACGCCGGACCACCCCGGGTACCCCGCGTACGCGGGTGCGGTCGTCCTGGCCGCCAAGGACGGTGTGGTCGTACAGCACGCCGCCGTGGGCACCGCGGTGCGGTACAGCGCCGTCGGACCGCCGCCCGGGCTGGTCGGAGTGGAGCTTCCCGCCGACCAGCAGATCCCGACGCGGCCCGACACCGTCTTCGACCTGGCGTCGGTGTCGAAGCTGTTCACCACGATCGTCACCATGCAGCAGGTCGAACGTGGGCTGGTGGACCTGGACGCCCCCGTCGCCCGCTACGTCCCGGAGTTCACGGCCGGCGGCAAGGAGGCGGTCACCGTACGGATGCTGCTCACCCACACGTCGGGTCTGCCCGCTTTCACGCCGCTGTGGAGCAGGTACCCGACGCCGGCCGAGCGATTCGCCGCCGCGCTGGCCACGCCGCTGGCGGCCGGGGCGACGCCCGGCACCCGCTACGTCTATTCCGACCTCGGCCTGATCGCCCTGGGCGTGCTCGTGGAACGGGTGACCGGGCGGCCGCTGGCCGACCTGGTCCGCGACGGCGTCACGGCGCCACTGGGCATGACCGACACCGGCTACAACCCGGGGCCGGAGCAGCGGTCCCGGATCGCCGCCACCGAGTACCAGCCGTACGCCGGGCGCGGCATGGTCTGGGGCGAGGTGCATGACGAGAACGCCTGGTCGCTCGGGGGCGTGGCCGGGCACGCCGGAATCTTCTCCACCGCGGCCGACCTGTCGCTCCTCTGCCAGTCACTGCTCAACGGGGGCGAGTACCGCGGGCGACGGATCCTCCGGCCCGACACGGTGCGCGCGATGCTGGTCAACTACAACGCGCCGCTGGAGGCGGCCTACCCGGAGAGCGATCGCGGGCTCGGCTTCGAACTCAACAAGCACTGGTACATGATGGGGCTCTCCTCCCCGGTGGCGTTCGGGCACACCGGCTTCACCGGCACGTCCGTCGTCATCGACCCGCTCTCCCACTCGTTCGTCATCCTGCTGAGCAACCGGGTGCACCCCGACCGCGGCTGGGGCAGCAACAACGTCGCCCGGCGCGCGGTCGCACGCGACCTCGCCGAGGCGATGCCGGTGCGACCTCTGTCCCGTGAGGCCTGGCGGGCCGACCCGCGCGACCTCGCGACGGTCACCCTCACCGCCCCGCTGCGCCGGGCCGCGCGCGGCGGCGCCGCAAACTTCCTGCTCTGGTACGACACCGAGCCCCGCTACGACAGCATGCGGTTCGAGGTTTCCACGGACGGCGGGCAGACGTGGGCTCCGGCCCGGATGCTGCTGCGCCACGGGGACTCCCGCTGGACCAGCGACGGCACGGTCACCGGCTACGGCGGCCGGGTCTGGTGGCAGGTCTCGGTGGCGCTGCCCGACCAGACGAGCCACCTGCGGTGGAGCAGCAGCACCGACGGCTCCGGCCAGGGTCGTGGCGTGTACGTCGACGGCATCGACGCACGGGACCGGGACGGCGTGCTCTTCCGCAGCGAGGGCGTCGACGCCTCCCACGTCGTCGCCGACGGTTGGTCGCCTGCCCGCGCCTGACCGACGAGTGGACCGGGCCCGTTGGTGCAGCTCGTCGACGATCAACACGGCCTGGAGATCCCAGTCCGCGCCCGCCGCAATCGCCGCACGCCCTTCCGCCGAGACCTGGCCCGCACGCTTGGTCGCGGCCAGGCCGGCTTCGCCGCTGTGCTGGCCGGCGGCCGCCACGCCATGTCCAGTGCGCCGGCCTACTCGACCAGCGTCAAGCCCGGGCCGGCGAGGACCTCCTCGGTTCCGTCGGCTAACATGAAGATTGTTGACGGCGCAAATTTCTCGCCGACAACTATCTTGATGAAAGGATGCCTCCGATGGCACAGGCCAAACTCGCGGTCATCTACTACTCCTCCACCGGCACCATCCACGCCATGGCCAAGCGGCTCGCCGAGGCCGGCGCGAAGGCCGGCGCGGAGGTGCGACTGCGTCAGGTTGCGGAACTTGCTCCCGAGGAGGCCATCGCCTCCAACGCCGCCTGGAGCCAGCACTTCGATGCCACCAAGAGCGAGCCGAAGGCGAGCGCCGACGACATCGTCTGGGCCGACGCGGTGCTGTTCGGCACCCCCACGCGCTACGGCAACGTCGCCAGCCAGCTCAAGCAGTTCATCGACACCCTCGGCCCGCAGTGGGCACAGGGACTGCTGGCCAACAAGGTGTACGCCGGCTTCACCGCGTCCATGACCGCCCACGGCGGCCAGGAATCAACGCTCCTGGCGCTCTACAACACGATCCACCACTTCGGCGGCCTGGTCGTCGCCCCCGGCTACACCGATCCGCTGAAGTTCACCGACGGAAACCCGTACGGCGTCTCGCACGTCACGGGCGGAAACAACGACGCCCCCCTGGGCGACGCCCAGCTCGCCGCCCTCGACCACATGGCCGAGCGGGTCGTGAACATCGCCAGCAAGCTCAACTCCTGACGAGCCGCGCTGATTGCTCGGGGTTGTCCGATTCCGGTATCCGAAATCGGACAACCCCGGCTGCTCGTGCTCGACGGACCTGCCAAGCGCTTCACGTCGGCCTGGCGGCCCCACGCTTCTGTGCCGCTGACCGCGTCCCCGGCCAGCGTCCGCTCCTGCCGATCGGGCTGATCCTCAATCCTTGGCCGTGCCCTGCTGGTGGCGCTCGGCGAGGTGCTTCAGGTTCAGCAGCTGACGTCGAGCCATGAGCAGGTCGCCGACGGACAGCCCGAGAGCGGCCCAGCGGGTGGTCTGCATGACGACCTTGAGCAGCAGGCGCGTGTCGTGCTCCCGGGGCACGAGGACGTAGGACATGAAGGCGCCCATGATGGTGCCCGTCAGCTGTTTCCCGGGGCTGACCGAGACGATCCTGCCCAGCTCCCGCGCGCCAGCAGTAGTGAATCTCTCGCCGACCTGCGGCTCGGGAAGGCCCACCAGCTCTCGGGGTGAACGGCGGCCGAGGTTGTCGATCCAGTCATAGGAGTATGGGGCGAGCCTGACCTGTGCGACCCACGGCCACACCACGTCGGCAGACGCCTCGACGCGCACACCCCGCCACGCCTGCAGGGCGGGTGAGACGACGAAGTCGTCGCACGGGTAGCAGCGCGACATCTCGCTGTCGGTCACGCCCCACCGGTCACCGATCATGCATCCATCCTCCATTAAGGCGGCACCCGGAGGGGCGGCGATCGCGCCGGAGCGGACGTGCCCGCCGTCGTGGTCGCCCGGACGGCTGGGATGGCGCGGAACGACGAGTGCGTCGAGGGCGGCCGGGCGGATCCGTATGCTGGGCCGGTGCCGCACGAGACGGTCTTCGCCGCGCATCGTTCACTTCTGATGGCCGTCGCATACCGGGTGCTGGGTCGCGCCAGCGACACCGAGGACGTGGTGCAGGACGCCTGGCTGCGGTGGAGTGCCGTCGACATCGAGCAGGTCGAGGACCCGGAGGGCTACCTGGTCCGGGTGACCACTCGGCTGGCCATCGACCGGTTGCGCAGCGCGGCCGCCCGGCGCGAGTCGTACGTGGGACCGTGGCTGCCCGAGCCGATCATCACCGCGCCCGATGTCGCCGACGACGTGGCCAGGGCCGAGTCGGTGTCCCTGGCCGTACTGCTCATCCTGGAGTCGTTGTCGCCGCTCGAGCGGGCGGTCTTCGTGCTGCATGAGGCGTTCGGCTACTCCCACAACGAGATCGCCGAGATCGTCGAGCGAAGCCCGGAATCGGTACGCCAGACCGCGGTACGTGCGCGCCAGCACGTGAGCAGGCACCGCCGGCGCTATGACACCGATCAGGCGACGCGGCGCAAGGTGACCGAGTCGTTCATGTCGGCCAGTGCCGGCGGCGATCTGACCGCCCTGATGGAGGTGCTCGCACCCGACGTCCGGTTGGTCTGTGACGGCGGCGGCCTGGCGCCCGCGCCCCGCAAGGCGATCGATGGCATCGAACTGGTGGCGCGGGCGCTGGTCACGTTCGCCGGGCGCATGCCCGAGTCGCCGCGCGTTGTCACGACCGAGGTCAACGGCGGCCCCGGCATCGTCATCTACTCCGCCGGGACGCCGGTGGTCGTCGTCGTGCTGCACCTCGTCGACGGGCGCGCCCGGGAGATCCACCTGATCAGCAACCCGGAGAAGCTCACCGCCGTAGGCGGGCTGTGACGGGGCTCACGGCAGCTCACTCGCCACGCCGCTGCCTCGTCCGTGGGGCATGGTGAACACACAGCAGACGCGGACAGTCGTTATCGGCGCCGGATACACCGGCATGCTGGCGGCTCTGGGCGTAGCGCGCCGGGGCAGGGGCCGAGTGCACGTCACACTGATCAACCCGTCGGATCGCTTCACCGAGCGGTTGCGGATGCACCAGATCGCGACCGGACAGCAGCTCGCCGACCACCGGATCCCGGACCTGTTGACCGGCACCGGGATCGCTTTCGTCCAAGGCTGGGCGACCGGCATCGACACCGCCGCGCGCACGGTCGCCGTGTCCACCTCCGACACTCAGTTTGCGGTGGAGTACGACACGCTGATCTACGCGATCGGCAGCAGCACCGACACCGCCCGCGTCCCGGGCGCCGACGCTCACGCCTACACCCTCAACAGCCCGGGCAGCGCGGAGCGCCTGGCCGCGCACCTGAAGGCCGCTGACCAGGGCACCTTCCTGGTGTGCGGGGGCGGGCTGACCGGCATCGAGGCGGCGGCCGAGATCGCCGAGTCCTACCCGAAGGTCCAGGTGACGCTGCTGAGCCGGGGCGAACCGGGCGCGATGATGGGTGCCAGGGCACGCGCCTACCTGCGGGCATCGCTCGACCGGCTTGGCGTGACCGTCCGCGCCGGTGCCGAGGTCGCCAGGGTGCTGCCGGACGGCGTCGAGCTGGCCGGAGGCGAGTTCGTGCCGGGCGGCGGAACCCTGTGGACCACCGGGGTGCGCGTGGCGCCACTGGCCGCCGAGGCCGGGATCACCACCGACGAGACCGGCCGGATCGTGACAGATCCGACCCTGCGCTCGGTGTCGCACCCGGACATCCATGCCGTCGGCGACGCCGCCGCGATCCGGCAGGCGTACGGCGTCCTCCACGGCACCTGTCAGAGCGGCCTGCCGACCGCCGCTCACCTCGCTCGGAACGTCGCCCGCCAGGCGCTCGGCAAGGAACCCCGGCCCTTCCGCTTTGGCTACATCCACCAGCCGGTCAGCCTCGGCCGGAAGGACGCGGTGATCCAGTTCACGTACGCCGACGACACTCCTCGGCGCTGGATGCTGACCGGCCGGGCAGCGGTGCTCTACAAGGAGGCCGTCAGCAGCAGCCCCATCAAGACCTACGGCCTGGCGAAGCGGATCGCCATCTCGGCCCGCATGCTGGGCACCACCGGCGGCCGGCGCAACCGGACTGTCACCGCCTAGCTCCCCCGTGTACCTGCGTTCTCCGGGCCGCTGGCCCATGCGAACTGAGCCAGCGGCCCGGAGAACGCGAGTTCAACCGGCAGGTGATGCCGGAGCCCAGGGCCTCACCGCACCTGACGGATTCTGCCTGCGCGCCTGGCAGGCGGCGGTCGGCGCAGGCCAGTCCGTTCAGTGCGCATGGGCCTTTGCACCCGTGGGCGGCTTCAGGTTGGGGACGATGAGCAGCGACACTACGGCCGCTGCGGCGGCGGTCGCCGCAGCGAAGGTGAAGGCGCGGGTGAAGCCGGTTTCGCTGCTGCCAGCGATGCTTGCCGCCGCGATGCTGGACACCACCGCGACGCCGAGCGCGGCGCCGAACTCGTGGAAGGTGCTGAGAAGACCGGAGGCCAGTCCGGCTTCGTGATGAGCGACCTGCGCCAGCGCAGTGGTGGAGGCGGCAACGAAGGCGGCGCCGATCCCCGCTGCGCCGATGCTGATCCCGGTCACCATGACAGCTGCGCTACTCCAGAACGCGGGGAGCGCGGCCCCGAGCGCGGCGATCGCAAGCCCGGTGGCCGCGACCGGCCGGGCACCGAGGCGGCCAATGACGTGACCGGCGATCTGGGCTCCGATGATGGTTGCCAGGGCGACCGGCAGAAACAGCAGGCCGGTGCGCAGCGCCCCGTAACCCTTGTGGTGTTGCAGGTAGAACGACCCGAGGAAGAACACTGCGATCATCAGAGCCGTCGCGGCCAGGATGAGGAACGTGCCGGCGGCGACCGGCCGGCGGGTCAGGATCCGCAGGTCCATCAGAGGTGAGCGCGCGGCGCGTTGCACGAGCGCGAACACGATGTACAGGACGACGGCACCGGCCAGCGTCCCGAGGGTTGTCGCGGTCAACCAGCCGCGGTCCCCGGCGCTGATCAGTGCGTAGATCGCTGTGCCGGTTGCGGCGGTGACAAGGAGCGCGCCTGGCACATCGAGACGTGCGCGGGTCGTCGGCGACATGTGCGCCGGCAGCATCCGGGCCAGTGCCACCAGCACGATCAGACCGATGGGCACATTGATGTAGAACACCCACTGCCAACCGGGGCCTGCGGTCAACACGCCGCCGAGCAGAACACCGATCGCCGAGCCGCCGCCGCCGAGCGCGGACCACACGCCGAGGGCCTTGTTGCGTTCGTCCCCGTGGAAGGTTCTCGTGACCACCGACAGCGCCGCAGGCGACAGCATCGCCGCACCGATGCCTTGCGCGACTCGGCCGCCGATCAGCAGCCCGGCACCGGTGGCCAGACCGGTGAGCAGGGACGCGGCGGTGAACACGAGCAAGCCGAGCAGGACCACGCGGCGCGCGCCGAAGAGATCGGCTGCCCTCCCGCCGAGAAGCATCAGGCCGCCGAACATCAAGGTGTAGGCACTGACGACCCAGGTCAGTGTGTCGCGTTCCAGGCCGAGGTCCGTGCCGATGCGCGGCAGCGCGATCGCCACCACGGTGACATCCAGGATGAGCATGAACTGCGCGACACCGAGCAGTGCCAGCATGCGCCAGCGGCGTGGGTCGGCGGCGAAGGTGTCGGGTTGGTCGACGGCCTGAGCGGACACAGGATGGCCCCCAATTCGTACAGCTGTGTTTGAGTTGTGTCGGGTACACTAACTCGTACAGCACTGTTCGACAAGGGAGACCGGGTGGCGGCAAGGGGGCAGGCAAAGACGCCGGGCAGGCGAGCCGATGCGCAGCGCAGCATCACGGCGATTCTTGAGGCCGCGGTGAAGGCCTTGAGCCGCAACCCGGAGGCCAGCGTCAGCGAGATCGCCAAAGCCGCGGGCGTCGGCAGGGTCACGCTCTACGGTCACTTCCCGAACCGGACCGATCTGGTGGAGGCGGCACTCGCTCGGGCCATCGATGAGGGTCACGGCGCCCTCGACGCGGTCGACCTGAGCGGCGACCCGAGGCAGGCACTCACCCGGCTGATCCATTCCAGCTGGCTGCTGGTGAACCAGTCCCGGTCCCTTCTGCTGGCGGCTCAGGAGGTTCTACCGCCCGGCCGCATCCGTGACCTGCACGCCGGCCCGGTGGAGCGCGTCGAAGGCCTCGTCAAGCGCGGTCAGGACGAGGGGGTGTTCCGCAGCGACCTCTCGACTCCCTGGCTGGTCGGCGTCATGCACAGCGTGATGCACAATGCCGCCGACGAGATCAACGCCGGCCGGCTCGACATCGATGAGGCGCCGGCGTTCATCACCGCGACCGTACTGGCTGCCTTCACTCCCCCGGGCAGCCGCGTTCCCGCCTGAGCGCGGTTAGTTCTTCCCGCCGCTCTGCCCGTCGAAGGGGAACCTCAGTCCTCGGTGGATCCGGCAGGCTCGACGATCGAGACGGGAGTGCCGAGTTCGACGGTACGGGAGACGGTGCAGAGCCGGTCGTGCGACTGCTGCAGCGACCGGGGCAGCGCCTCGCGCGCCTTGTCGCCGTCCGCGCCCGCCGGGAACGTCACGGTGAACTCGACCCGGATGTTCTGCATCCGGTTTCCTCCGGTCTCGTCCCGGACCTTGTCGCCGGTGACGTGGACGGAGAACTGGGTCGGCTCGGCGCGGCGGCTGGTGATGTGGTCCACGTCCACCGCGGTGCAACCGCCGATGGCAGCGAGCAGCAGTTCCACCGGCGTGAAGCTGCCGTCCTCGCCCGTGCCCACCGACATCGATCCGCCGCGGACATTCCGCACGACGTACTTCCCCACGCTGGTGCGCTCGATCTCCACGGAGCGGAAGCTGTCCTCACTCATGACAGGAAACTACCCAGTCCTTCTGGCCCCCGAGCCACCGGCCTGGCCAGCCGATCACTGCTACGAGCAGCGGGCGGGCACCGTGCGGCTCTTTCGCGCAGCGAGTCCATGGATGGGACTACGACAGAGGCGATCACCGGCGATGGGCGGTCAGCCCGGCCAGGGTGACGGCGACCAGGCGCGCGACGGCCTCTGGACGCGCAACGGCACCCGCGGCGGTGAGGGCATGCAGGCAGTAGGTGGCCAGCTCGTCGGTGGCAACGTCGTCGCGGAGGTCGCCGTCTCGCACAGCCTCGGTGATCAGCTCCTGCACGAAGCCGCGTAGGCGTTGCTGGGCGCGGTCGACGTGTTCGCTGCGATGCAGCGGCGCGGCGAGCTCGCCGCGATGGTGACGCGCCGAGTGGTGCTGGATGTGCGCGTAGGCCCGCAGCACAGCCTCCAGGCGCTCGATGGCCGGGGCGGCGGGGTCGTCCGCGGCGGTGAGCTGGTTGAGGTGGGCGGTGATCTGACGTTCGTGCCAGGCGGTCACAACGGCCTGCGCATCCGGGAAGTACTTGTACAGCGTGGCGCGGCCGATGCCGGCCTGCTCGGCGATCTGCGACATCGTCACCGCGACCAGCCCGCGCTCGGCCACCAGTGCGGCCATGGCATCCATGGCGGCATCCCGAACCGCTGCGCGATGGGCGTCGATCGTCTCGGTCCACAGCTTCGGCACAGGCAGATCCTACACGTCGTTCACGGATGCGACAGGTTGCGGTTGACGCAGACAGGTTGTATCGATAATTTGAGGGCGGGCCGTGAGAAGCCTGGTGACCGGCCACCTTTCCGCCTGACGCTCGACGACACCACAAGCGGGCCCGCCGGGGCAGCTCTCCACGGACCACGACCGAGAAGGAACACCGTGCCAGTCCTGCAAGCCCAGATCCAGACCGACAGAGCCACCCGCTACCTCGTCCAGTTCTGCAAGCACGCCGCCGCCATGGGAGGCGGCGTTCACTCTGCCCGCATGCGCTCGCACATGCGCCGAGGTGTGCAGGTGGCCGCGGAGTGGACCGACATCCGCGGAACTGTCACCTTCGACGCGTGGGGCCGGGCCGAGCTCACCGCCGACGGCAACTCCCTCACTGTGCGCATCGAGGCCGCGGACGAGGATCGCGCGACTCAGATCCGCGACATCATCACCCGCGATCTCGAGCGTTTCAGCCGCCGCGACCCTCTTGCCATAGCGTGGCAGCGGCTCGAGTCCACCGATGCGGCTGCCCGTCGAGAGGCCGGCAGCCTGCCATCCGGACAACGGCGGCCCTTCACGCGATCCCGCCTCCAGACCGCTGCCCTCGCACTGGCCGTCGTCCTGGTCGTCGCTCTGCACGTTGGGCTGGCGGGCTCGGTCGTCGCGCAGTCGCGGTCGACCGGCCTGGCCGCGAACGCTGTCGTAGCGCTCATCGCCCTCAAGATCGCGATGATCGCCGTGGCCCGCTTCAAAATCCGTCAGCGCAGGGCCACGAGGCGCCCGGACCACACCTGAGCCCGGAGCGGCCACGCCGGCGCAGGGCGCTCGGGGACCGGTCTGCCGCCGCTGCGAGTCGTCAGCAACCGACCTCTCTCGGCCGAAGACGTCAGGATCGTCGAGCTGACCGCCCGAACGCGCCGGTGGATCAGTCGGGATCAGACTGATCCACCGGCGCCGTACGCCGATTGGTGAGTGGTTCGGGTCAGTTGGCGGGTACTGGCTCGGCGTCCTTGGCGGGCTGTCGCTTCGCCACGCGAAGGGTCAGGCCGGCGGCGAGGGCGCCTGCGGCGGCGATGAAGCCGGCGCCGACGAAGGCGGCGGCGTAGCCGTCGGTGAGGGCGGGCAGGTCGCCGAGCCGGTCGGCGCCGGCGGCGGAGGCGACCGCGGTCATGGCGGCCAGGCCGAGCGCCGAGCCGACCTGGTAGCTGGTGTTGACGATGCCGGAGGCGAGGCCGCCTTCCTCGGGCCTGGCGCTGGAGATCGCGGTACCGAGCGATGGGATGAACGCCAGGGACATGCCCAGTGCCGCGACCAGCGAGGCGGGCAGGACGTCGACGGTGAAGGTGCCGTCGGGGCGGACCAGGGCGAGCCAGCCGAGCCCGACGGCGAGGATCGCGAGGCCGGTGACCACCATGGGCTTCGGGCCGAATCGGGCGATGGCCCGCGGGGCGATGGCGATCATGCCGATCATGATGAGGATCGTCATCGGCAGCAGCGCGGCGCCGCTCGGGAAGGCGCTGTAGCCGAGTACCTGCTGCAGGTAGAGGTTGAGGAAGAACCACATCGGGATCCAGGCCGCCCCGAGGAGCAGTTGGGCGATGTTGGCGGCGGCGAGGTTCGGGGCGCGGAAGATCGACAGGCGCATCAGCGGCTCGCGGCGGGACGCCTGGATGGCGACGAACGCTGCCAGGGCGACGACCGCTCCGGTGAGGACCAGCCAGGTCGGCCCGGAGGCCCAGCCGACCTCGGGGGCGCGGACGATTCCATAGACGGCGGCGCCGAGGCCGAGGGTCACCGTCAGGGCGCCGAGGACGTCCAGGGAGCCGCGACGGGTACCTCCGGCGGGCATCAGGGCCGGGGTGGCCAGCAGCGCGAGAGCCGCGATGGGGACGTTGACGTAGAAGACCCAGGGCCAGCTGATGTACTCGGTGATGACGCCGCCGAGGAAGACGCCGGCGGTGCCACCGGCGGGTGCCGCCGCGCCGTACAGTGCCAGCGCGCGGGTGAGCTCCCTGGGTTCGGCGCCGAAGAGCATCATCAGCAGGGTGAGCGCCGACGGGGCGATCAGCGCGGCGCCGGCTCCCTGTACGGCGCGGGCCGCCAGTTCGACCGCGACGCTGTCGGCCAGGCCGGCGACGGCCGAGCCGATGAGCAGGATGAGCCAGCCGGCGGCGAAAATGCGCCGGGCGCCGAACAGGTCGGACAGCCGGCCGCCGAGCAGCAGCAGGCCGCCGAACGCGACGACGTAGGCGTTGAAGACCCAGGACAGGTTCTCCGGTGAGAAGCGGAGGTCCGCCTGTATGCGTGGTAGTGCGACGCCGATGATCGAGGTGTCCATGATGACCATGAACTGGGCGAGGGCGATGAGTCCCAGGGCCCACCAGCGCTTGGAGGTGGATGACATGACACTGACTCCTTCGGTTACCCCTAGGGGGTATGAGTAGTGGCAAGTTTCTACCCCCTACCCGTATCGATCGTCAAGTCGAGACGGCTACGAACCCCTGTCGGTGCGGCGATGCGCCGACGTGTTGAGAGGAGTACCCCGTCGGGGTATGTTCGGACTGCCGGTCGGCGCATCGCCCGCCAGTCGGCTCGACCGACCCTGCGCGCCCGTTGACGGCAACGTCTGCAAACACCGAGGAGATCCACATGTGCGGCAATGAATCGAGCTGCGGCTGCGGCACCGTCACGATCGACAGCGCCCCCGCGGCCGCGGACACCAGCTCCGGCACCCGGAGCACCTACCAGGTGTCGGGCATGACCTGCGGCGGCTGCGCCAAGAAGGTGACCGGGCAGGTCTCCGCAATCACGGGCGTGACCGACGTCCAGGCTGACGTGGCCGCGGGCACCATCACCGTTCGCAGCGACAACCCTGTGGACACCGCCGAGATCCGCGCCGTGGTGCAGCGGGCCGGCTACCAACTCGTGGACTGACCGACGCGCATCCCGCTCCCCACGGCACGGTGTCGTGCCGTGGGGATGCCGCCCTGCCATAGGTTCCGACGCCCCGCACACTTCGCGGCAGGTCAGTGCGTTTGCCTCACGGCGGCACTGAGCCCGCCCGCCGACGCGGGCTTCCGGAGTCGACGGTGAGCGGGTACGTTGCGCCGATGAGTCGACAGGGTCAGGTCTCGGCCGCCTCATTCGGGGGACGCGTCGTGGTGTCGGCGCAGTTGCTGATGCTGGCGGTGTACCTGCTCGGTAGCTTCGGTGTGCTGCTGGTGGCCGCACTGCACGCCGGCGATTTTCCGGGGTTGTTGGATCCGCGGTTGGAACGGTTGGGCGACCCGAAGGACTCCCTTCCGCCGGCGGGTCCGGACTCGGTGTGGAACCCGCTGGTCTGGGTGTTCGGGATCAGTCGCGTGGTGGCGATGTTCGTCTACCCGCTCGCGTTCGTGACCGTGGTCCTCGGGGTGGCAGCCCTCATCCGCACCTGGCGGACCGGCGACCGGAAAGTGTTCGGCTGGCTCGTCCTCAGCACCGGGTCCTGGTTTGCCCTGGCGGCGCTCGCCGTGACTCCGTACGGCGCGCAACTACACGGCTGGCTGCTCGACTGAGCCCTGAAACCCGCCAGGAAGACGCAGCCAGGCGTGCGACCGAGTCGTCAGGCGTATGACGGCCGGCGCGGATCCAACAATTCGGTGACGCGACCTCGATCGAGCACCGCGATGAGAGCGTCGGTGCCGCGTTCGACCTTGACCGCCATCTCATCCGGGTGCAGAGGGATCAGCGCGAGCAACGCGATTCGGGTGCCGCCGGCGACGTCGATCGTCCGCGCCTCGGGCGCCGCACGCAGCATCGGCGCGACGACGACTCCAGCGAACGGGCAGCCCGGGGCGTACGGCTGCGCCGGATCGCCGTTCGGCACAGAATGCCATTCGCCGATCCAGGTTCCGTACTCGTGCGGCAGTCGGGCAACCTGCTTGAGGATCCGCAGCGGCCACCCCGTCCCGTCGTCAGGCCCGGCGGCCTGAGCCAGCGGCCAATCCGCGGGCAGGCTGAGCATCAGTTCGGCGTAGGGGCTGATGCCGTGGCCCTCCGGGACCGTCATCGGCAGCTCACTCATCCCCGACGTGATCAGCGTCCAGCACGGGCGTTCCTCGGTCGGTGCCACGGCATAGATGTGCACACCGACCAGGTGCGAGACGATCTCGTGGTAGACGAACGCCACGGGCCCGAAGTGTTCCTCGATGTGTCGGTCGATTGCGTCGGTGAATGCCTCCTGCGGGCCTTGCGCCGGTACGAACCCGTCGTGCAACGACTGATGACGGAGAACTCCCGACCCGCGTGACTCGTCCATGACGACGCACCCTAGGCCACGGCACAGCCAAACGGCGACCTGAGGAGGGACGCCCGTCGGCAGGTCCGGAAGCCGAGCCGTCAGACGCGCTCAGGACGTCCGTCATCCATGGTCGACCCCGGATCACGAGCTACCGCCGCCGGGGAAGCCGTTCCGCGAGGGTCTCGCGCAGGTCGTCGGGCAGCCCGTCGATCTCGACGAGCTCGGCCAGCAGCTGCGGCTCGGTCAGGTACGCCCGGAACGCCTGCGCGATCGTCACCCCGTGCGCCGGACGGTCCTCCACGGTCACCGGATCACCGGCCCCCACCTCACCCGGCTCCAGCACACGCAGGTACGCGCCCGGACGGTTCGCCCGGGTGAAGGTCTTCACCCAGCGCGGCTCGCCCATCTTGTGCTGGAACGTGACGCACGGGATGCGGCCGAACGTCGGCTGGAGCACCAGCCGTGGCCCGATGCGCCACCGCTCGCCGATGACCGCGCCGTTGACGTCCACCCCCTCGGTGGTCAGGTTCTCGCCGAAGAGCCCGTTGGCCAGCCGCCGGCTCAGCCGCGCCTGCCACCAGTCGTAGTCCTCCCGCGCGTACGCGTAGACCGCCTGGTCGTCGCCGCCGTGGTGCTCGACGTCGAAGATCTGGTCACCGACCAGGCCGCTGTGCAGCCCGATCGTCTTCGGCCCCGGCGCGCGCACCTGCACCAGGTGATCAACCGGCCGCTTGTTGATGCCTGTGACACCAACGCCCTTGGCCGGGTTGGGCTCCGGCACCGCCAGGTTGACCGAAACAATCCTGCGCACGCCCGGCAACCTAGCCGCTCCGGCCACCGCACGCCGCGCAGTTTCCCGCCATCCGGTGGGGCGTTCACCTGCGCCAGGCGCCCAGGGCCTCGTCGCCCGTCAGCGCCTGGCTGGCGCGGCGTGGTTAGCCTCTAGCCATGCCGAGCTTCGAGATCACCCCGATCGGTACGGTCCGGAACGACCGGACGGACATCCAGCACACGGACAACTGGGGTGCCGTCCGCAGCACGATCACCGTCGACGAGCGCTTCGGCGAAGCGTGCCTCCAGGGTCTGGAGGGCTTCTCCCACGTGGAGGTCCTCTTCATCTTCGACCAGTTCCCGGAGCACGGCGACTACCGCGAACCCCGCCCCTACCGCGGCCGCTCCGACCTGCCGCCCGTGGGCATCTTCGCCGGCCGCGGCCCCCGCAGGCCGAACCGCATCGGGGTGACGTGCTGCGCCATCGAATCCGTCCACGGCCGCGAATTGACGGTGGTGGGCCTCGACGCGGTCTCGGGCACCCCGGTCGTCGACCTGAAGCCGACGATGGCGGAGTTCCTCCCGGTCGACGTCAAGCAGCCGGACTGGGTGAGCCGCATGATGTCGGAGTACTTCCAGCCGTGATGCGGCCGGCGGCGCACGGGTTCACCGAGGCTGGAGCAACCCACGGTCGGCCATGAAGGCTCGCAACGTCTCGGCGTCCTCGGCGGACATCAGGCGGCGTGGGATCACGGTCGCCGGCATCCGGCCGACGTACACGATCCAGAACTCCGCGGTGTCCCTTACCTGGGCGACGCCGTCCCAGGCGATGCCGCCGGACTCCGAACCGCTGCGCATCATGATGTTGTCGTCGGTGATGTCGTAGGCGCCCTCGACGGCGTAGCGACCGGAGCGGCGCCGGGCGCGCCACCGCACCCACGGCGCGTACAGCATCGACAGCAGGCCACCCACGACCATCGCCAGGCACAGCGACGAGACCCGGTCGCCCCAGGGGAACCCCCGCGTGACGGCGAAACCGATCGCCCCGACCGCTGCCAGCACCGCGCCGATATAGCCGTACCTGCGTAGCCGAACACTGCTGAGCGCAGCGGCCACGCGGCCCGGGTAGGTGGGATCGGCTGGGACGTCGAAACGGATGTGCACGTCAGAACGATAGTGCCCCACCAGCTTGCGGACCGCGCCCGGCTCGCGCGGTTCTCCGGGGGCCGCCCGTTGTCGGCGGCAAATCAGTCCAACGCCAGGGCTGTCGTGGGTCGTCGATCAGCCGTTGGGCCGTGACTCGATCGCCTGCAGCGACCACCTGTTGCCGTCGGGATCGCCGAAGTAGACGAAGTTGCCCCAGGGCTGCACGTCGACCTCGCTGGCATCGACGCCGGCGTCGAGCAGTTGCCGGCGCGCCGCCTCGGCGTCGGCGACCACAACCTGGATTTCCTGTGTGCCGGGAGTCTTGTCGGTGATGCCCTGGCCGATCACGATGGAGCAGGCCGAGCCGGGTGGTGTGAGCTGGACGAACCGCAGGCCCTCGTGCACCCGGTGGTCGTGGTCGGCGTTGAAGCCCACCTTCTGGTAGAACGCCTTGGGCCCGGTCGACATCGGTCACCGGAACGGGGATCAGTTCAATCTTCCAGTCCATGGTCCCACCGTAGGGCGTGGTTACGACATTCGGGCTCACCGCACCATCCGCGGCAGATGCACATCCGCTGGCGGGAATGGACGACGACTGCCTCTTCGGCTGGTGGTCAATAGTGAGCGAGGATCTGCGCAACCGGGTGGCCGAGGAGATCAGCTACCGTGGCGATCTCCTCTGTGTCGAGTTCGTACCGCGCTCGGGTCGGGTTCATGGCGCTCACCTCGAAACGGGCGTAACCAATGGGCCAGTCATAGTGCAGGCTGTTCAGCGGTACGACCGCACCGCAGCAGGGCACTGCAACCTCCAGGTGGTCGAAGCTCAGGCTGCCGTTTGCGCTGACCAGGTCGCCGAGCCAGTCGAGACCGATGTCCCGACCACAGCGCGAGCACGTGATCTGGCTGGTGTTCTCGCCGGCGTCGATGAGGGTCGTCCGGTCGTAAAACTTGTATTCCACCTCCTCGACAGCGTCGTCGGGGCCCGAGAACAAGCTCGCCACGTAGGCAACGGCGGCGGCGGCCGCGTCGTGGGCGGGCCGGCCAGTCCGGGTTCGTCGGGATCAGGCGGATGTACGAGTCGCTCACAAGCCGAGCATGCCTGGCGCTGTGCTGAGCATGTCGGGTGCCGTCGGTGCATGATCTGCATGGCGTCCGCGTCAGCCATCGCTCAGAGCCGGTCCGACGGGCGAGAGGCGGATCGGCTGGGTCGCGGCGAGAGATTTCTCCGGGACGTGTCGATCCGCGGGCCGCTCGTTCGACGTGTGGGTGCGAGGGTCGAGAGGCGGCCCCGCCGGATGAGGAGAACGCGATGGCGAAGTACCTGCTGATCATGCGGGGCACCGACGAGTCGAACGCGGCCATGATGGCCGACATCGACGAGATGATGGCCACGACCCACCAGTTCATCGAGGAGATGGTGAAGGCCGGCGTTCTCCTCGCGGCGGAAGGGCTGGACGATCCTGGCCAGGGCGTCGTGGTCGACTTCAGCGGCGAGGCCCCGGTGGTCACGGACGGGCCGTACGGCGAGACCAAGGAACTGTTCGGGGGCTTCTTCCTGCTCGACGTCGCCTCGAAACAGGAGGCGGTCGAGTGGGCCAAGCGGGTCCCGGCGGCCCCCGGGGCCAAGATCGAGGTCCGGCGGGTGCCGGGAAGCGACGAGGTCCCGCAGGCCGCCGAGTGATCGTCCAGGACCGGGCCGGCCGCGAGAGCAGCGGCCGGATCTGATGGGTACGGCCGACGTCGAGGCCGTCTGGCGGATCGAGTCGGCGCGGATCGTCGCCGCGCTGACCCGGTTCACCGGCGATTTCGGGCTGGCCGAGGACGCCGCCCAGGAGGCGGTGGCCGAGGCGCTGGTGTCGTGGCCGCTCGTCTCCCCGGCGAATCCGGCCGGCTGGCTGATGGCCACGGCCCGGCGGCGGGCGATCGACGCGATGCGCCGCCGGACCGCCCTCCAGGACCGATTCGCTCTGCTCGCGGCCGACCCGGCGGTCGACGAAGAGATCGATCCCGACAGGATCGATGACGACGTGCTGGCGCTGATGTTCGTCAGCTGTCACCCGGTGCTCTCCCCCGAGGCCCGGGTGGCGCTGACCCTGCGCGTGGTCGGCGGCCTGTCCAGCGAGGAGATCGCCCGCGCGTTCCTCGTACCTGTGCCGACCGTGCAGGCCCGCATCACCCGGGCCAAGAAGACGATCGCGGCGGCCGGGGTGCCGTTCGAGCTGCCGCCGGCCGCCGAGCGCAGGGAGCGGCTGGGCGCCGTGCTCAGCGTCATCTACGTGATCTTCACCGAGGGGTCGACGGCCACCTCAGGTGATCGGCTGCTGCGCCCCGACGTCGCGTACGAGGCGATCCGGCTGGCCCGCACGCTGGCCGCGCTGCAACCGGCCGAGCCGGAGGTGCACGGCCTGCTCGCGTTGTGCGAGCTGACGGCCGCGCGCTTCCCGGCCCGGACCGGCCCGGACGGCTCGCCGATCCTGCTCGCGGACCAGGACCGGCGGCGGTGGGACATCTCGGCGATCCGCCGTGGGCTGGCCGCGCTGGCCAAGGCATCGACTCGCGGACTCGGCCCCTACGGCCTGCAGGCCGCGATCGCCGCCACCCACGCGTCGGCGCCCTCGGTCGAGGCAACCGACTGGGACCGGATCGTGGTGCTCTACGAGGCACTCGGCCGGGTCGCACCCTCGCCGGTGGTCGAGCTCAACCGGGCCGTCGCCGTTGCGATGGCCTCGGGCCCGGCGCAAGCCCTGGCCATCGTGGACGAGCTGATCGCCTCGGACCGGCTCCCCGGTTCGCATCTGGTCCCGACCGTACGCGGTGAGCTGCTGGCCCGGCTCGGACGGCGACCGGAAGCGCGCGCCGAGCTGGAGCTGGCGGCCCGGCTGTGCGCCAACCAGCGCGAACGTTCCGCGCTGCTGCGCAAGGTGGCCACGCTGAGCTGACTTCTCCGGCTCGGCCAGACGACACGGCCCGGACGCCGTCGGTCAATCGGCCACGTCGGCCGAAATCCCCGGCAGTCGGCCTTCTGGCGGCGTGTGCGGTGGTTCAGGCGACGAGCAGGCGGAGACCGAGCTCTGCCGTGTCGAGGGCGACGAGGTCGCGGTTGCGCTCGGCCCACCGGCCTGAGGCGAGGTCTTCGCGGAGTGCGCTGACTGCCCGTTGCTCAGCCTGCGGTCCGACTCTGGTCCACACCGACACCGCACGGCGCACATGTTCGTCCAGGTACGCCTCGGGCCGGCGCCAGTACGCCTCGAAGAAGCCGTCAGCGCAGTCCCACGGGACGAGCACCGGCTCCGCGCGTCCTCCGATCGCGCGGGTCAGGTCGGCCAGGGACGGCCAGCCGACGAGGAGGTCTGCGAACTCGGGCAGGTAGTCGCGGGTGAGCCAGAACCGCTGACGCCAGCCGGTGTCATCGGCGTCGTACGTGAACACCACCACGCGGCGGGCCACACGCCGCATCTCCCGCAACCCGGCGACCGGGTCCGGCCAGTGGTGGACGGTGCTGACCGCCATCGCGGCGTCGAAGGACTGGTCCTCGAACGGCAGACTCTCCGCGGCGGCGGCCACGCACGGCGCCGCGCCCGCGGGACGCTGCGCCCGCATGACCGCCGACGGTTCCACCGCCGTGACGTCGCGGTCGGGTGGTTCGTAGGAGCCGGTGCCGGCCCCGACGTTCAGCACCGTTCGTGCGTCCCCCAGCGCCTCCCAGATGCGCGCGGCGATCCGTGGCTCGGTGCGCCGCGTCGCTGGGTAGGCGGATCCGATGGCGTCGTACAACTGCGCGCCGAACACTTTGAGCTGCTCCTCCGGTGTCGTCCTGATGCCCATTGCTCGTGCCTCCAGTTCCCTGTCGATGGCCGTCACCATGGCAGCAGCCCGGTCGCGCTGGTCCATCAGCAGGCCGCGCAGCCGGCACAGGTGCGCGACCGCGTCGGTGGCCGGATCGTCAACCAGATCCGCGATCTCCCGCAGTCCGAAGCCGAGCCGGCGGTAGGCGAGGACCTCCCGCAGTCGCTCCACGTCGCCCGCGGAATAGGCCCGGTGCCCAGCCGCAGTCCGCGTGGACGGCTCCAGGAGGCCGATCTCGTCATAGTGATGCAGTGTGCGGACGCTGACGCCGGCCAGCTCCGCCACACGCCCCACGGTCAGGTGCTCCCCCATGCCACCGACTATGTGCCATGACGCCACGTGAGGAGCAAGCGTTTCGCTGCTGACATGACACGGCGCACCGGACGAGCTGGCCGGAAGGTACGGCCCACCCGGAGCGGCGTGAGCGGACGTCCGCGCACTACTCGTTGACGAGCTGCTCTCGAAGAATGTCTGCGTGTCCGCAGTGCTGGGCGAGCTCGCGCAGCACGTGGAGGTACACCCACCGCAGCGGAAGCGGGCCTCGCCGGTGCCCGTGAAGGATGTCGTCCAGACCCAGGGATGACGTCGCACGGCGGGATGCTTCGCAGGCTTCGCGGTGTGCCTGCTGGATGGTGGCGATCGTGTCGTCATCATCGAGGATGAACGACTCGTCCGGCGTCGCAGGGATGCCGATCTCCGCGCGCGACCGGCACGTGACGGCTTCGTCGAACCAGACCTTCTCGACGAAAGTCGCGTGCTTCACCAGACCCAGCAGCGTGGTCCGGGAGGTCACCAACGATCGGCGCACCTGTTCCTCGGTCAGCCCGTCCAGGCAGCCATTGAGCGCGCTGCGGTGCTCGTCGAGGAACGCCTCGAACTGGGCACGGGCCGGCTGTGTGACAACCTGGTCGGCGAAGGTGGGCGGGTAGGAAGGCATGGGCGAAGCATTCCAGACCGTCACCCAGGAGCAAGAGGTCGTGGGCATCGGCCAACAGCCCGACCCTCAGCCAGGCGAGTGCCGGACGTATCCACGACGCTGTGACATATTGCCCACACCCAGGGGCCGCCGAATCCGACAGCCGATACCTACAGTCGGGCCATGAGCACCGACGAAGGCGTGGGGGTCCGGCTCCGCCGTCATGGCGCCGAGCAGATCGCGCGTCCGATGGCACGCACCCCCGGTCGCGTACGTGTGCGAGCCGTCTACCCCGGCAGCTTTGATCCCTTCACTCCCGGTCACTTGAATGTGGTGAACCGGGCACGCGACCTCTTCGACGAAGTGGTCGTGCTCGTCGCGGTCAACAGCAGCAAGCATCCGCGCACCGACGAAGAGCAGCGAGCGGCCGCTGTCCGGGCCATTCTGCCGGCTGAGTGGACCTCCGTCACCGTTGCGGCCTGGAGCGGGTTGACCTCCACCTACTGCCGTCGCCATGACGTAGGAGTGATCGTCCGTGGCGTGCGCAACACCACCGACCTTCGGACCGAGTACGAGCTCGCCGCGATGAACCAGTCGCTGGGTGTCCCCACGGTATTCCTGCCTGCGCAACCCGAACTGGCCGCGGTGTCTTCGACTGCGGCGCGCACGTTGGGAAGCGACCTTCGTTCCCCCAGCCGTAATTCTTGAGACCGCCGGTCACGCGGCTCGATTCCGACCCCCCCGGCACGCACCCTCGCCTAACCTGAAGCTCAGCGTAAGGCGAAGCCGTCCGTCGAGGAGCTCGCCGCCCAGACCGGTCAACTTCGGGCAGTGTTCGTCAGTGTTTCCGTGCGGCGCGCCTCGCACGAGGTCTGAGACAGGAGCCAGACATGCGTGTGGCCGTCGCCGGCGCATCCGGCAACATCGGGTCCCTGACCGTGGAAGCCCTGCGCCGGCACGGCCACGATCCCGTTCCGATCAGCCGGTCGCAGGGCGTCGACCTGGTGGCCGACCAAGGGCTGGACGAGGCGCTGACCGGGGTCGACGTCGTTGTCGACGCGATCAGCGGGCCACCGGCCGACCGCGAGGCCACCGTGGCGTACTTCGGCGCCGCCACGCGGAATCTGCTGAGGGCCGAGCAGGCTGCCGGCGTCCGGCACCACGTCCTGCTCTCCATCGTCGAGGTGCACCGCATCGCGGGAACCGCGCACTACTCCGGCAAACGGGAGCAGGAGCGTCTGGTCTCGGCCGGAGACGTGCCGTGGACCATCGTCCCCGTCACCCAGTTCTTCGACTTCGCCGCGACGGTGGCCACGTGGACGGAACAGGACGGCACCGCCTACCTCGCGCCGCTGCTCGTCCAGCCGATCGCACCGGCCGATGTCGCCGGGGTTCTCGCCGAGGTGGCCGGTGGGCCGCCCCAGGGACGTCACCGTGACGTGGCGGGCCCCGATCGTCACGATCTCGTGGACATGGCGCGCCGGACCCACCGGGCGGTCGGGCGCGAGATGACACTCGTCCCCACGTGGGAGGCGATCCTCGGCCCGGACATGGCGGGCAACGTGTTGCTGCCAGGACCGGATGCCCGCATAGCGCCCACGACCTTCGACGACTGGCTCGCGGAGCGGGAAGCGGAGCGGCCGCGGCCGGAGTAGCGACCGTCGCGCCCGGCGCGGTGGGTGGGCCAGGTGCCGTTCGTCATCCACGGCTCCCCTGCAGTGGAGGGCGGACGGTGGCGACGAACATGGCCAGGGCGACGGCCTGAATGGCGGCCACGGTGATGATCAGAGCGGTGATCGAGTAGTCGTAGAGGGTGCCGGTGAGCAGCCCACCGACCAGGGTCGCCCCGCCCAACCCGGCGGCGAAGATGCCGTAGGCGGTGCCCCGCCGCGCGGCGGGGACGATGTCGGCGATGGCCGCACGCATGGTGGACTCCTGGATGCCGAGCACGGCGCCCCAGGCCAGGACCCCGGCGACCGCGGTCGTCGCGGTGGTGGTGAAGGCGGCCAGCGGGATCAGGGCGGTCAGCACGGGTACGGCGGCCAGGACCCGGAAGCCGGCCCGGTCGTACACCCACCCGGAGGCCAGCGCGGCGAGTGCGTCGACGCCCATGGCGGCGGCGTACACGACCGGGACCACCGCCACGGGTACGACGTGCCGGGTGGCGAGGTGGAAGCTGAGCACGCCGAAGGTGGCGTAGCCGGCCGTAGTCAGCACCGTGAAGGCCTGATAGGTCCAGAAGACGCGAGGCAGCCGGACGCCCGGCGGGGCGGGCGCCGCACCGGGCTGCGGACCCGGTTCGAACCGACGGGGATCGGGCACGCCGGCGCGCAGCCACAACAGCAGGAGCAGCGCCACCACCGCCGGCACGGCCAGGGCGAGGAACGCGGGCCGGTAGTGCTGGGCGGTGGCGGCCAGGACGGCGGCGACCAGCAACGGCCCGGCGACCGCCCCGGCCTGGTCGAGCGCCTCGTGGACGGCGAAGCCCTTGCCACGGCCCACGGCCGAGGCGGCGTGGGAGAGCATGACGTCCCGCGCCGGGCCCCGGATCGCCTTCCCGGCACGTTCGGCGACAAACAGCACCGCGGCGAGCCACAGCGCGCTGGTCAGCCCGAGAGCGGGCACCGCGATCATGGTCAGGGCGTAGCCCACCAGGACCAGCGGCCAGTAGGCCCGGGTCCGGTCGGCGAGCGGTCCGGTGCCCAGCCGGCCGGCCAGGGCGAACGCCTCCCCGACGCCGGTGACCAGGCCGACGAGTGCCGCGGACGCGCCGAGCGTGGCCAGGTAGGGGCCGATGACCGACCGGGCGCCCTCGTACACCACGTCCGACAGCAGGCTGACGACCCCGAACGCGGTCACGAACCGCCACGGCGTCCACCTGACTGCCGGCGCCGCGGTCTTCACCCCCGCAGTCTGGCCCACCGGCACGCGGGCCGGGTGTCGATCAGCGTTTGCCCCGGTACGCCTCGGGCAATCGCCCCCGGAACACCGGCAGGCGGAAATGCATCTGACGAAGATCCATCGCTCGGCCAGGCAGATGACCAGCTCTCCACGAAGCTGGCGACGAGCCGGCCGGAGCGGGACTGCAGGGGGCGTACGGGGCATGCGGGGCAGCGTCGCGGTGAAGCCGGCGGTGACGGGCGGCGAGTCGGCGGGACTCGCCGACGTGGTGTGGGAGAACGCGCGGCGGAAACCGGACACGGTGCAGTTTCTGCGCCCGAACCCGGACGGCCGGTCGTGGCCGGCACCGCGGCTCGACGCCGGCGACGCGGCCGCGGTGACCTGCGGACAGTTCCGCGACGACGTGCTGACGTTGGCGCGAGGACTCATCGCCGCCGGAATCGAGCCGGGGGCCCGGGTGGGGTTGATGAGCCGCACCCGCTACGAGTGGACGCTGGTCGACTACGCGTTGTGGACGATCGGCGCGGTGACCGTCCCGGTCTACGACACGTCCAGCGCCGATCAGCTGGCCTGGATCCTGGCCGACTCCGGTGCGGTGGCGTGCGTGGTGGAGACACCTGATCACGCGGCGATGCTTTCCGGCGTGCGGGACCGGCTGCCGGGGCTGGGGCAGGTGTGGCAGATCGACGCCGGCGACCTCGTTCGGGTCGCGGACCGCGGCCGGACCGTCGACGACGAGCAGGTGTCGGCCCGCCGTGTCGCGGTGGCGGGCGGGGACGTGGCGACGATCGTGTACACCAGCGGGACGACGGGCCGGCCGAAGGGCTGCGTGCTGACGCACCGCAACATCGGCCTGGACGTCGGCAACGCGGTCGCGGCGCTGCCGGACCTGTTCCATGAGCGGTCGTCGACGGTGCTCTTCCTGCCGCTGGCGCACGCGTTCGCCCGGATGATCCAGGTGGGGATGGTGCAGACCCGGGCCACGATGGTGCACAGCGCCAGCATGAGCCGCGTGATGGATCAGCTCCGTCGATACCGGCCCACGTTCGTCCTCGCGGTGCCACGGGTGTTCGAGCGGATGTACAACCGGACGCAGCAGAAGGCCATCGCGAAGCACCAGGGTCGCCTCTTCACCATCGCGGACCGGGTCGCGGTGCGGTACAGCCGGGCCCTCGACCGCCCGTCCGGCCCCGGCCCGCTGCTCCGGGTGGCGCGGCGGGTCTTCGACCTGCTGGTCTATCGGAAGATGCGGGCGGCGCTCGGCGGGCGGTGCCGCGTCGCGATCGTCGGCGGCGCTCCCCTCGGTGAGCGGCTCGGACACTTCTTCCGCGGGGCCGGCCTGACGGCGCTGGAGGGGTACGGGCTGACCGAGACCTCCCCGGCGCTGGCGGCGAACCGGCCGTCGGCGATGCGGATCGGCACGGTCGGCCGGCCGCTACCGGGCGTGGAGTTGGCGATCGCCGACGACGGGGAGGTTCTCGTCCGCGGTGACATCGTGTTCCAGGGCTACTGGAACAACCCGTCCGCCACCCGCGCGGCGTTCACCGACGACGGCTGGTTCCGCACCGGCGACCTCGGCAGTCTCGACGAGGACGGCTATCTGCGGATCACGGGACGTACCAAGGAGATCCTGGTGACCGCGGCCGGCAAGCACATCGTGCCCGCACCGATGGAGGATCGGGTGCGCGCGGAGCCGTTGGTCAGCAACTGCATGCTCGTCGGTGACGCCAAGCCGTACGCCGCCGCTCTGATCACCATCGACCCGCAGGCCTGGCAGCGGTGGCGGACCGCGCACGGTCACCCGGACGCGTCGGTGGCGGACCTGCGCGACGACCCCGCCCTGCGCGGCGAGATCCAAGCGGTGATCGACCGAACGAACAGCGCGGTCTCCAAGGCGGAGGCGATCAAGACCTTCCGCATCCTGCCCGACGACTTCACCGAGGCCAACGGTGAACTCACCCCCACCTTGAAGATCAGGCGGGAAGTCGTGCAGCGGCGCCGCGCCGCCGAGATCGAAGCCCTCTACGCCGGCCACTAGGCCGTGTTTCGTAGTACGTCGACTTGTCGCGCGGTTCCAGCTTGCCGACCAGCTACGCAACGTCCCCGACGGCAGCTTGACCGGTCTCACCTCCACCGTTCCGCCTGGTGGCCTGCGCCTCGGCGCCTGCCGCGAACCGGCCTTCTGATGTTTGTCGGACCCTTCAGGCACCATGCCCGGCTGTGGATGTACGACAGGAGTTTCGGGGCGCAGCCCGCGAAAAGGGCGTGCCGGTGGACGAGATCGAGCGCTGGGTGCGGCTAGCCCGACCACAGACGGAGCTGGTTCCGGAGGGCGACGGCCTGCCTGTGGCCGGTCGGTTCGGCGGTCTCGCGGTGTTGCCGGAGGGCGAGGAGTGGCCTCCCGGGCAGTGTCTCGTGTTGACGCTCGACCTCGCCGCGATCCCCTCGCACGGGCACGACCTTGACCTGCCGGCCGACGGGTCGCTGCTGTTCTTCGTCGAGCCGGACTTCACGCCCAACGACTGCCGGATCGTTCATGTGCCGGCCGGCACTCCGGTAACCGAGCACCCGAGCCCCGGGGTGCCGGTCTTCGGTCCGATTCTGCTGCACGCTCGTGCCGGCTGGAGCCTTCCGGAGAACGAGCACGAGGTGCCGTTCGACCTTCGCTTGGACGACGAGGTCGAGGAAGTGATCGGAGAGGTGATGTGGGACCTCGAGGACAACGATTACGCGTTTTCTCTCGGCGGTTACGGCGGCGCCAGCACCGGCGGCGCGGACAACCCCATCCTCAACGCAAACGAGCACACCGTGCTGGCCACCGTCTGGCTGGACGAGGGGCAGGTGGGTGACGCGTTCGGCGAGACGCTGATTGTGGTCAACTTCATGATCAAGCATGCGGATCTGGCCGAGCGCGCCTTCGACCGGATCTGGCTGATGACTGACTTCAACGGCTGACGCGGTCAGGACTTCGGCGGGGGTGGGGGCCAGGCGGTCGGGTCGTTGAGGTGGAGGCCGCAGGCGCGAGGACCTCAAGCAGACGGGGTGACCGGGGACCGTAGGCCGAGCCACTGCTCGGCGTCCCAGGCCCGGAACCGCTCCACCTCGGTGAACCCCAGCTTTGCCGCGAGGCGCATCGAGCCGACGTTGGCGGTCTGGGTGGTGAGCACCACGGGCTCGCCGGGAAGGACGCCGTCGAACCAGTCGAGTGCCGCCGCGCACGCCTCGGCGGCGTACCCGAATCCCCACGCCCGCGGCAGGAACAGGTAACCGAGGTCGGCCTTGCCCACGGCAGCCGGGCGGCGGTGCTCCGTTGCTCTCCTGAGCAGGACCTGGCCGATCATCGCCCCGTCGAGATCAACGACGAAACTCCCGGGCCACCGCTCGGGCACCGCGGGCATCTCGCGCTCCAGCTCGTCACGGGGCCGGGGGCCGCCGAGGTAGGTGTGCACCTCTGGCGAGGCGAGCAGCTCGATGAACGCCGCACGGTCCCGGGCCTCGGGCTCACGGAGGAGGAGCCTCTCGGTCCGGATCGGCTCAGGCGGCCAGGCGACGGGTCCGAGCGCAGTCACGTCGGCCAGCTAAACAGCAGACTCGGCAGCGATCAAGACTCGCGGACCGACCAACCCACCCGGCTCGGGCCGCCCTCCCTCGATCGGGATGATCGCAGCGGCCTGGCGGCGTCCATGGTGACCCGACAGGAGTACGCGCCCTCTCATGCTCGATGACCGGCGCGCGAGCCTACCGACTCCGCCGGTAACGGCAAGACGAAGGACCACTTTCGTCCGTGTCGGAGGAAAGTTCGTTCGAGTCGGCGGAAAGCTATAGACACGTGGACATGTCTTTTGTAGCGTCGGCCACGTCGATGGTGTTTCGTCGCGGTTAACCGCCACGTTGGCGGCCCTGCCCGCTGGCCGGCACCCGACCGTCACCTGTCCCCTATCCCGTTCTCCGCCCGTACCGATCACGCAGCCGCAGGCCGTCGGCAATCCTGCTCGACGCCACGGTGGCGGCGTGCGTCGTGCCGGGCGGCTCCGCCATGCCCAGGTCCAGCAAGGAGTACTGGCCCCCTCGACCTGCCCCGACCCGGTCCCCAGCACAAGGAGAGGCAGATGAAGAGACGACTCGCGCTCGCCGTAGCGGGTCTGACGACCACGGCACTCGTCGCCACCCCCACCGCCGCGACGGCCGCGCCCGACGCGGCCGCCCCACCCCCGGACAGCGACTTCCAGAAGGTGACCCTCAACGACCATCCGGGCGAGCCGATGGATCTCGCGGTCCTGCCGGACAGCCGGGTGCTGCACGTGACCCGCGCCGGTGAGGTCTGGCTGCACGACCCCACCACCGGCCGCAACTCGATCGCCGCGACGCTGGACGTCTACCGGCACGACGAGGAGGGCCTGCAGAACGTCGCGATCGACCCGAACTTCGGCAGGGCCGGCAACAACTGGGTCTACCTGTACTACTCCCCGCCGATGGACACGCCCGTCGACGACCCGTCGACCCCGGACGTCAACGAGGGCGACGCGCCGGCCTGGGGCACCGCCGCGGACTTCGCGAAGTTCAAGGGCGCCATCCGGCTGTCCCGGTTCCGGCTGGTCAAGGACAAGCTGGACCTCACCACCGAGCAGCAGATCCTCGACGTACCGGTCGACCGGGGCATCTGCTGTCACGTCGGCGGCGACATCGCCTTCGACGCCGAGGGCAACCTGTACCTGTCCACGGGCGACGACACCAACCCGTTCGAGTCCGGCGGCTACGCGCCCCTGGACGAGCGTCCGGGCCGGAACCCGGCGTACGACGCGCAGCGCACCTCGGCCAACACGAACGACCTGCGCGGCAAGATCCTCCGGGTCAGGGTCGGCGCGAACGGCGGGTACACCATCCCGGACGGGAACCTGTTCCCCGAGGGCACGGCCGGCACCCGGCCGGAGATCTACCTGATGGGCCTGCGCAACCCGTTCCGGATCGAGCTGAACCGCGAGACCGGTGACCTCTACGTCGGCGACTACTCGCCGGACGCGGGCCAGCCCGACCCGCTGCGCGGTCCCGCCGGGCACGGCAAGTGGCTCGCCGCCCGCAAGGCCGGCAACTACGGCTGGCCGTACTGCGCCACCGCGCAACTGCCGTACGTGGACTACGACTTCGCCACCGGCCGGTCGGGGGCACCGTTCAACTGCGCCGCGCCGGTCAACGAGTCACCGCACAACACCGGCCTGCGCCAGCTGCCGCCCGTGGAACAGCCGCAGGTCTGGTACAGCTACGGCCCCTCGGCGCGGTTCCCCGAGCTGGGCACCGGCGGCATCGGCCCGATGGCCGGGCCGGCGTACCAGTTCGCCAAGCCGACGACGCGGGGACGCGCGCCGGTGGCCTGGCCGGCCTACTACGACGGCGCCGCGCTGTTCCACGAGTGGACCCGGGACTACGTGAAGGGCTTCCGGCTGGACGCCGACGGCGACCTGACCGGGATCGAGCCGGTGCTCCCCTCGATCACCTTCGACAACCCGATGGACCTGGAGTTCGGCCCGGACGGCGCGCTCTACGTGCTGGAGTACGGCGACGGATACTTCAGCGAGAACCCGGACGCGCAGCTGGCCCGGATCGACTACACCGGCTGGACGGGCAACCACACCCCGGTTCCCCAGGTCTCGGCCACGCCCACGGACGGCGTCGCCCCGCTGACCGTCACGTTCTCCAGCGAGGGCACCACGGACTACGACGGCGACCGGCTGAAGTACGCGTGGGACTTCGACAACGACGGCACGGTCGACTCGCGGGCGGCGAACCCGACGTTCACCTACCGGGAGAACGGCCTCTACAACGCGACGCTCAACGTCAGCGACCCGGGCGGTCTCTCGGCCTCGGCCTCGGTCCGGATCGTGGTCGGCAACGCCACGCCCGTGGTGGATCTGGTCAAGCCGGCCGACGGGCAGCCCTTCGCCTTCGGCGACACCGTCCAGTTCGAGGTACGGGTGACCGACGACCAGCCGGTGGACTGCTCCCGGGTCACCGTCACCTACGTCCTCGGCCACGACCAGCACGGGCACCCGCAGACCGCCGCCACCGGCTGCACCGGCTCGATCCAGACGACGGTGCCCTCCGGCCACGACCCGGAGCACGACAACCTGACCGCGGTGTTCGTCGCCTCCTACACCGACGCCGGCGGTGACGGCCTGCCGTCCCTGACCGGCACCGACCAGGTCGTCCTGGTCCCCACCGCATAACCCCCGAAAGGAGCAACCATGTGTTACGGACACGACGGGATGGCCGCGCTGCGGCGCTCCGTTGACCGGCGCAGCCTGCTGCGCGGCTCTCTGGCCACCCTCGCCGGTGTCGGGCTCGCGGCGTCCGGCGTGGGCGCGACGGCCGCGTCGGCCACCGCCCACCGCACGGGCCGGCACCACGTACCCCCGGGTCTGATCAGCATCCAGCTCTGGACGGTGCGCGACGCCCTGTGGGGTTCCCCCGGCTACGACGCGACCCTCACCCACCTGGCCCGGATCGGGTACCCGCGCGTGGAGCTGGCGCTCGGCTACTTCGGGCGGACCGCCGCCCAGTTGCGCCAGTTCCTCGACGGCATCGGCATCCGGGCCAGTTCGAGCCACGACGGCATCAGCGCGAACGCCGCCGAGCTGGAGCAGAAGATCCAGAACGCGGTCACCCTGGGCCAGCAGTTCATGGTGGTGCCGTATCTGTACTCCGAGAGCGCGGACGAGTGGAAGCGCTGGGCGGAGCAGATGAACGTGGAGGCCGCCGCGGCGCGGGCGGCCGGCCTGCGCTACGGCTACCACAACCACGCCCACGAGTTCACCATCGACCTCGGCGGCGGCAAGCGGCCCTGGGACGTGCTGACCGCGGAACTCGACCCTCGGCTCGTCCACCTGGAGGTCGACCTCTACTGGGCGGTCACCGGCGGCATCAACTCCGGTGACGGCGTCGCGGATCCCGAGGGCTTCACCCTGGACGTCATCCGCTCCGCGCCGCAGCGCGTGCTCCAGTACCACGTGAAGGACCGGGACGAGTCCACCGGCGACATGGCCGACCTCGGCACCGGGACGATCGACTTCGCGCGGATCTTCCGGGAGCACTCGGTGCTCGAGTACATCGTCGAGAACGACACGCCCGACGTGACGCCGCAGCAGACGGCCGAGATCGGCTACCGCTACCTGCGCAAGCTGCGGTTCTAGGCGTACGACCGCAATTCCGTATCCGATTTTGAATTGAGCGCCGATAACCACTCCCTCTCGCCGAGGGAGTGGTTATCGGCATGCAATGAACCTGCCGCAGCGACGGAAATGCGGATGCGGTCGGAATATTGACCCGCCGAAATTGATCTCGTAGGGTTCAGGAAACGTGGAAAGCGCTTTCTTACCACCGTCGCCATCAAGGAGCGCGTGTATGAGACGCCAACGCACGCTACTGTTCGCCCTGCTCGCGGCCGTCACACTCCTGTTGCCGGGCACGCCGGCGACCGCCGCCGAATCCGCGACCGACGCCGATTTCCGGGTGCTGGTCTTCTCCAAGGTCACGAACTTCTACCACGACTCCATCCCGGCCGGCGTCACCGCCATCCGGCAACTCGGTGAGCAACAGGGATTCACCGTCGAGGCGACCACCGACGCGGGGGCGTTCACCGACGCCAACCTCGCCCGCTTCGACGCCCTCGTGTTCAACAACACCAATTCCACCCCGACCTCGGGTGACCTCCTCGACGCCGACCAGCGGGCCGCGTTCCAGCGGTACATCCGCAACGGTGGCGGCTGGGTCGGCCTGCACGCCGCGTCGGCGAGCGAGCGGAACTGGGCCTGGTACGAGGGACTGGTCGGCACCATCTTCGACCAGCACCCGGACTTCTCCGCCACGGGCGGCACCTTCCCGGGCCGGATCAAGGTCCTCGACCACGCCCACCCGTCCACGAAGGACCTGCCCGAGCTCTGGGAACGCAGCGAGGAGTGGTACAACTGGCGAACCAACCCCACCGGCAAGGTCCACACGCTCGCCCAGATCAAGGTGCGCGACGGCATCCCCGGGCTCGACGAGGGCACCGACCACGCGTACTCGTGGTGCCAGAACTACGACGGCGGCCGCTCCTGGTTCACCGCCGGCGGGCACAGCTCCTCCTCGTTCCAGGAGCCGGCCTTCCTCGCGCACCTGCTGGGCGGCATCAGGTGGGCCGCCGGCGCCGCCCCCGGTGACTGCGGCGCCACCAGAACCACCAACTTCGAGCGGATCCCCCTGGTCAACCAGGACCTCTCCGACCCGTTCGAACTGGCGGTGGCACCGGACCGCCGGGTCTTCTACATCGAGCGCACCGGCGCGCTGAAGGTCGTCAACCAGGACACGCTCGCGGTCACCACGCTGCTGGACTTCGCCTACACGCCGGAGCAGACCAGCCAGTCCGACGGCCTGCTCGGCATGACCCTGGACCGGCACTTCGCCGACAACAACTGGCTCTACCTGCTGTGGTCCGACCGGGTCGAGAAGCAGCTGAACCTGTCCCGCTTCACCGTCGACGGCGACAGCGTCAGCCTCACCTCGGAGAAGCGCCTGCTCACGATCCCGACCTGGCGCGGTGAGGCGCGCGCCAACTCGCACATGGGCGGCTCCGTGACGATGGACCAGCAGGGCAACCTGTACGCCGCCATCGGCGACAACACCGACCCGTTCGAGTCCAGCGGCTTCACCCCGATCGACGAGCGGGCCGGCCGTCGCGCGTACGACGCCCAGGGCACCGCCGGCAACACCAACGACCTGCGGGGCAAGATCCTGCGCATCAAGCCCCTGCCCAACGGCAAGTACGCCATCCCCGACGGGAACCTGTTCGCCCCGGGCACGGCCCGGACGAAGCCCGAGATCTACGCGATGGGTATGCGCAACCCGTTCCGCATCACCGTCGACTCCAAGACCAACGCGCTGCTCGTGGCCGACTACGGCCCCGACGCCCGGTCCGCCAACCCCAACCGCGGGCCGGAAGGGACCGTCGAGTTCAACCGGATCACCAGCGCCGGCAACTACGGCTGGCCCTACTGCATCGGCAACAACATCCCGTTCAACGACTACGACTTCGCCACCGCCACCTCCGGGCCGAAGTTCGACTGCGCCGCGCCGGTCAACAACTCCCCCAACAACACCGGCCTGACCGACCTCCCGGCGACGAAGCCGGCCCTGGTCTCGTACGCCTACTCGGCCTCCCCGCAGTTCCCGGAGCTGGGCACGGGCGGCGGCGGCCCCATGAGCGGGCCCGTCTACGACTACGACCCGTCCAACAAGCGGCTGACCAAGTTCCCCCAGTACTTCGAGGGCAAGTGGATCGTCTACGAGCTGACCCGACGGTGGTTCAAGACGCTGTCGATCCACGACACCGCGCAGACGTTCAGCGACCCCCGCTTCGGGCCCACCAACGTCGGTGACCTGCAGTCCATCAACGGGATCCTCGGCAACATGTCGTGGATCCAGCCCTTCGAGGCGGAGTTCGGGCCGGACGGCTCCCTCTACGTCATCGACTTCGGCGAGGGCAGCGGCAGCGGTCGGGGCGGCAGCAACGAGGGCGCCGGCATCTACCGCATCGACTACGTCGCCAACAGCCGGCCGCCGGTGGCCAAGCTGGCCGTCGACAAGGACAGCGGCCCGGCGCCACTGACCGTCGCCTTCTCCAGCGCCGGCTCCAGCGGGCCGGACGGCACCGCGATCACCTACGCCTGGGACTTCGACGGCAACGGCAGCGTCGACTCCACCGCCGCCAACCCCAGTCACACCTACGGCACACCGGGGCGCTACACCGCCCGGCTGACCGTCACCGCCACCAACGGGCAGACCGCCGTCGCCGTACAGGAGATCACGGCCGGCAACACCCGCCCGACGGTGACCCTCAGCGTGCCCGACGGGGCCTTCTTCGACTTCGGTGACCGCATCCCGTACACGGTGACGGTCACCGACCCCGAGGAGGGCAGCATCGACTGCACCAAGGTGGTCGTGCAGACCCAGCTCGGCCACGACTCACACGCCCACCCGCTGGACAACTACGTCGGCTGCACCGGGGTGGCAGTGACCGAGAGCAACGGCGGCGACGGGCACGGCCCGGGCCAGAACCTCTACACGCTGCTGTCGGCGCAGTACACCGACGGCGGGGCGAACGGGGCACCGGAACTGGTCGGCTCGACCCGGGCGGAGCTGCAGACCAAGAGCAAGGAGGCCGAACACTTCGACGGCCAGAGCGGCATCCAGGTCCTCGACCGCCCGACCGCGAGCGCCGGAAAGCGCATCGGCGACATCGACCACGGCGAGTGGATCAACTTCGGCCCGGTGAACCTTCGCAACATCGACTCGGTCACCTTCGGAGTCGCCTCCGGCAGCAGCGGCGGTGACATCGAGATCAGGGCCGACTCCCCCACCGGCCAGCTCCTCGGCCGGGCCACCATCGGCGGCACCGGCGGCTGGGACAACCTCGTCTCGCCGACGGTCGAGGTGACCGATCCGGGCCGCACGACCACCCTGCACCTGGTCTTCGTCAACCCGAACCAGACGGGTGGCACCCCCGACCTGATGGCACTGGACTGGCTGCGCTTCAACGGCGCCGGGGTGCGCGAGCAGGCCGCCGGCACGGTGTCGGCCTCGGCCACGCCCACCACGGGCACCGCGCCGCTGGCGGTCGCGTTCACCGGGACGGCCGCGCCGGCATCCGGGCGCACCATCACCGATCACGCGTGGGACTTCGGCGACAACACCCCCGTCGTGCACGGGGCGTCGGCCAGTCACACGTACGCCCGCAAGGGCACGTACACGGCACGGCTGACCGTCACCGACAGCCTCGGGGCAACCCTGTCCTCGATCGTGGTCGTGACGGTGAGCTGAGCGTCACGGGTGGTGGCGGGGCGCACGCCGCTCCGCCACCACCGACCAGGCATCGCCCAGCACCTTTCCCCTTCGAGAGCTCCCGGGAGAGACCATGGACTCCACCTCCGCCCGCCCGCCCCGCCATCGGGCGCGACGGGCCCGTCACCTGCTCGCCGTGTCGCTCGCCGCGACGCTCCTCCCGCTCACCGCGGCTCCGGCGTCAGCCGCCGAATCCTCGACCGTCACGCAAACCGCCGACAGCTGCCCGTGGGGCTACACCACCTCGTCCACCGTCTTCTTCGGTCGCGGGGCCGACTCGGGCGTACCCAACCGCGACCTCGGCGACGGGTGCACGATCCTGGACGCCATCTGGGCCCAGGCGCCGTTCGCCGACCACGGCGACTTCGTGAGCACCGTCAGCGGGCTGGCCACCGCGCTCCGGCAGGACGACGTCGTCACGCCAGAGGAGAGCGCGAGCATCGTACGGGCGGCGGCCGCCTCCGAGACCGGCAGACCGCAACCATCCCCGGGGACCCGCGCCGTACCCGACGACCGGATCGGCCTCGTCCTCTACACCGTGCGGGCCACCATGTCGACCGCGCCCGAAGCCACCCTGGCGGCGCTCGCCGCCTGCGGCTACCGCAACGCGGAGCCCTCGGGCGCGGTGAACAACTTCTACGGCAGGCGGGCCGACGCGCTGGCGCCCCTGGTGGCCGGCGCCGGGCTGTCCGTCCCGTCGATCGGGATCGGCCTCGGCGATCTCCGGAACAACCTGGCCGGCGTCATCGCCGACGCCAGGGCGTTCGGCGCGAAGTACGTCCGGATCTCGGGTTCGGGTTCCTGGGGGCTCGACGACTACTCCGAGGTCGCGGCGACCCTCAACGCGGTCGGCGCCGAGCTCAAGCAGGCGGGCATCACGGTCGCCTACCACAACCACGGGTTCGAGTTCACCGCCCAGGACGGCGGCGTGCGCGGCTACGACGTGCTGGTCCGCGAGACCGACCCGAACCTGGTGGCGATGGAGCTCGACCTGTACTGGGCGGCCAGCGTCGGCGCCGATCCGGTGGAGCTGATCCGGCAGTACCCGGGACGGTTCGCGCTGTTCCACGTCAAGGACATGGCCGCCGACGGGTCGTTCGCCGACGTGGGCGAGGGCACCATCGACTTCGCCCGCATCTTCGCTTTCAGCGAGATGGCCGGCGTGGACCACTACCTGACCGAGAACGACAATCCCCGCCCGGACGGCGTCTCGTCGGCCTGCGACAGCTACACCAACCTCCGCGCCCTGCGCTACTGACCAAACCCGCCGGCCCGCGACACCCGCGGGCCGGCGGGGCCGTCCCGAGCCAGCCTCGAAGTCGGTCCATCAGTTTCAGGACCGGATGCACTGCGGGCTGTCGCGCGCTTCCCGACGGAGCGCTCCCCACGATAGATAACCTAGCAGTGATCTTGCGGGTGCGGTATCGGGCAGACGACCGACTGCGCAGGTCAGCGGCGGTGGCTAGGTTCGCCCAATGCCCTTCGACATGATCACTGCGGGGTCCGCAGGCACCTGGACGCTCGGCGACCTGACCGTCAACCGGATCGGATTCGGCGCGATGCGCCTGACGGGCAACGGCAGCGCGGCGAGCGACCGTGACCGGGTCGTCGGTGTGCTGCGCCGGGCGGTCGAGCTCGGTGTGAACCACATCGACACGGCGGCGTTCTACTTCTCGCCGCTCCGGTCGGCCAACGAGTTGATCAACACGGCGCTCTCGCCGTACGCCGACGACCTGGTCATCACCACGAAGGTCGGGCCGGGACGCGACCCCTCCGGGCAGTGGCTGCCGCTGGCCCGGCCGGACCAGCTGCGCGGGCAGGTCGAGGAGAACCTGCGTCAGCTGGGCCGCGATCATCTGGATGTCGTGAACCTGCGCCAGCACGGGCTGGACTCGGTCGCGGAGCACTTCGGCGCGCTGGCCGACCTGCGCGACGCCGGGCTCATCCGGCATCTCGGCCTGTCGAACATCCGTCCGCACCATCTCGCGCAGGCGCAGGCGATCGCCCCGGTGGTCTGCGTGCAGAACCCGTACGGCGTCGACACCCGACGCATGCACGACCAGTTCGTGCGCACCTGCGGTGAGCAGGGTGTCGCCTTCGTGCCGTTCTTCGCGATCGCCGGCGACGGACGTGAGGCCGGCGGCGTGGCGACCAACGAGGCGGTGCACGCCATCGCGCGCACCCACGGCGTGACGCCGGCGCAGGTGCGGATCGCGTGGACCCTCAGCCGCGGGCCGCACCTGCTGGCCATCCCCGGCACCGGCAACCCCGATCACCTGGTCGAGAACGTGGCCGCCGGGGCGCTGCGCCTGTCTCCCGAGGAGTTGGCCAGCCTCGAGTAGCGGCGTCCGGCAGGGCGCAGCCCCTGCCACGAGTCCACGACCGTCGACGAGAGGCTCCGTCACCCTTGCAGGCAGCGACAACGTCGTCCATCCCCAACCCACCGCCGAGCAGCTCATGGCTCGTTGCCCGAGGACTCGTTCCCGATCACGGCCCGCAGCGCGTCCTGGCCATCGCGACCTTCGTCAACATGCTCGGAAGCGGCGTCTTCATGGCCAGCGCCGTGCTCTTCTTCACCCGCTCCGTAGGGCTCCCCCTCGCGCAGGTCGCCCTGGGCCTGGGCATAGCGGCACTCGTCGGGATGCTCGCCGGGATCCCGACGGGGCATCTCGCCGATCGGCGGGGCCCGCGCGAGATCTACCTGCTGACTCTGATCATCCGAGCCGCCACCACGGCCGCCCTGGCCTTCGTCCACACGTTCTGGCTGTTCGTCGTCCTGGTCTGCCTGACCCAGCTCGCTCAATCAGCCGGCGGGGCGTCCCGCGGCCCGCTGGTGCGTGGCTTCGGCGGCACAGACGTGGCCCAGTACCGTGCGTATCTTCGTTCGGTTGCCAACCTCGCCGGATGTTGCGGCGCCCTCGCCGCCGGCGCCGCCGTGCAACTGGACACCCGCGCCGCCTACCTGGCCCTGATCGTCGGCAACGCCACCAGCTTCGTGGCATGCGCCGCCATCATCACCCGGCTGCCCTCACTGCCGCCCATTCCAGCGCCTCACACGGCCGGGCGCTGGATCGCACTGAAGGACAAGCCCTACATGGCAGTCACCGTGCTGGACGCCATCATGGGAATTCAGGGCCAGGTACTGGTCTTCGCGTTGCCGGTGTGGATCATCTCGCAGACCCACGCGCCGCGCTGGTTCGTCGGGGTGGCCGTGGTGGCCAACACCGCCCTCGTGGCGGCGCTCCAGGTCAGGGCGAGCCGGGGGATCGACACCAGCCCAGCGGCAGGCCGGGCCATACGGCGCTCCGGGTTGGCGTTCCTGATCGGGATGGCCCTGATCGCCGCCACGTCGACGATGCCCGGATGGCTCGCCGTCACGGTGATGACGCTGGGAGTCGCCGCGCACACCGTCGGCGAGCTGTGGCACGCGGCGGGCTCGCTCGAACTGCAGTTCCGACTCGCGCCTCCACACGCGCAGGGGCAGTACACGGGAGTTTCCGGGCTCGGCACGGGCCTGGCCAACGTCGCCGCCCCGTCCATCCTGGGCCTGCTCTGCATCGCCTGGGGCGCCCCCGGCTGGCTGCTGATGGGCGGCATCTTCGTCGCGGTCGGTCTGGCCGCCCCGGCGGTCGTCCGGTGGGGCGAGCGAACGCGTCCGGGCTCAGCGGAGGCGGTCTAGAGTCCTGCGGGACCTCCCGGGTGGTGTGGAACCTTGACAAGCTCCACCTCACCCGGGGGTCCTCACCTACCTCAAGGTCCCAGCCAGGTCACCAACGTCGTGGACAGAACACCTAGCGGTGTGTCCAGCGGCCGACGACGGCCGCCGCGCCGCCGCCCCGGCGTACCGGCTCGGCCGCGGCGAGCATCCGGCCGTCCGCCAGGAACTCGATACCGGTCGCGGCGCCGATCTCCGCGGTCGGGGCGAAGGTGTGGCCCGGCGGGAGGGCGCCGGCGTACGCGGTGATGAACGCGGTCTCGGCCTGGGTGCTCGCGCCGTTGCGTTGCGAGGCCCGGGGCGCGGCGAGGGCCTCCGGCAGCGTCATGCCCAGGTCGATCCGGTTGACCAGCATCTGCAGGACGGTCGTGATGATCGTGGCGCCGCCGGGCGTGCCGACCGCCAGGAACGGCCGTCCGTCGGCCAGCACGATCGTGGGCGACATGGAACTGCGCGGGCGCTTGCCCGGCGCGGGCAGGTTCGGGTCGGGCGCCGCGCCCTGGGTGGGCGCGAAGTTGAAGTCCGTCAGCTCGTTGTTGAGCAGGAAGCCCCGACCGGGCACGACCATCCCGTTGCCGCCGGTCGCCTCGATGGTCAGCGTGTACTCGACCACGTTGCCCCAGCGGTCGGCCACGGTCAGGTTGGTGGTGCTCTTACGGTCGTCGCGGGTGTCGGCCACCGTCGCCGCCGAGCAGCCGCCGTAGTCGCCGTCCGGTACACCGGGCGCGACCGGCTTGGGCAGGGCCGCCGAGGGGTCGATCAGGCAGGCGCGTTCCTTGGCGTACGCGTCGCTGAGCAGCTGGCGGAGCACGGCCTGCGGGGTGTGATCGCCGACGTGGCGGTTGCGGTCGGCGAACGCCAGCGCGCTGGCCTCCAGGTAGTGGTGCATGGCCTGGGTCCGGGTCATCGACGGCAGGTCGTACTGTTCGAGGATGTTGAGCGCCTCGCCCACGGCGGTGCCGCCGCTCGACGGGGTGGACATGCCGTACACCTCGAGGCCCCGGTAGTCCGACCGGGTCGGCGCGGGGAAGCGGGTGCGGTAACCGGCGAGGTCGGCGGCGGTCATCCCGGCCGGGCGGATCGGGTACGGCCACGACTCGACCGGCTGCGCCGCCACGGGCGGACGCTGCACGGTCGCGACCACGTCGCCGCCGACCTCGCCCCGGTAGAACACGTCGGTGCCCCGCTGGGCGATGAGCCGGTACGTCTCCGCGAGGTCGGGGTTGCGGAAGGTGCTGCCGACCGCCGGCGGCCGGCCGCCGGGCAGGTACAGCGCGCTCGTCGAGGTGAACTGCCCGAAGGCCGCCTGGTTCGCGGCGACCTGGCCCGCGAAGGTCTCGTCGACGGTGAAGCCGCGCTCGGCGACCCGCGCGGCGGGCCTGAGCATCTGCGCCAGCGACCTGGTGCCCCAGCGGTCCAGCGCGTCCTGCCAGGTGAGCAGGGTGCCAGGGACGCCGACCGAGAGCCCGCTGATCCGCGCCTCGTCGAACCGGTACGGCTGCCCCGTGGCCGGGTTGATGAAGCTGGTCTCGGTCATCGACGCCGGCGCTGCCTCGCGGCCGTCGATGGTGTGCACCCGTCCGGTCCGCGCGTCGTAGTGGACGAGGAAGCCCCCGCCGCCGATGCCGGCCGAGAAGGGTTCGGTGACGCCGAGCGTCGCCGCCGCGGCGACCGCCGCGTCGACCGCGTTGCCACCACGGCGCAGCACGTCCAGCCCGACGGCCGTGGCGGTGGGATCGACCGTGGACACGGCACCGCCGTACCCGACGGCCACGGGTTCCTTCGGCGGTTCGGCCGGCTTCGCCTGGGCGGGAACTCCGGTGCCGGCCACGAGCGTGGCCAGCGCGATGGTCGCGGTGACGAGGACGGGAGGTCTCATGTCGTCTCCCCAGATCGACGCAGCTGAACCTTCTGCCTACTCCCCCGGCGGGGAGCAGGCAACCCGACAGGCCTGAGCCCTACCGCGGCTGATCGCCCTGCGCCTGGCCGGGCCCGTACTGCGGCGCGGGCCCGTACTGCGGCGCGGCGGGAGGGTACGGCGCGTACTGCGACGGTCCGGCCTGCGGGTAGGGCGGATAGGCCTGGTGGAACTGCGGCCCGGGCCTCGGCCGCAGCGCCGCGACCCGCTCGGCGAAGCGGTCGTGCGCGCGGCGGACGTGCACCGTGCTGCCGTCGTTGGACACGTATCCGGAGGCGATCGGGCCGTTGCCGGCGGTGCTGGCCACGCCGAGCCCCGCGATGAGCAGCAGCACGAAGACCAGCACGACCGCGCCGGCCGTCGAGTCGTTCGGTGCCGTCAGGGCGGACACCGCCACCACGCCGACGATCGCGAGCACCACCAGGCCGACGCCGATGAGCAGGCGGCGGGTGCGCAACCTGCCGCAGTCGGCGCAGAAGGGCCAGGCCGGGGCCTTGACGCGCTTCTGCAGTGCGGCGGCGACGATGGCGAACGGCAGCACTCCGAACAGAAGCAGGACGTAGGCCCACTTCGGCGTGTAGGACCGGAACACCGTCCTGCGGTGGCGGGTCGCAGGCTGGCCGTGACGGGCACACACCTCGGGTACAGCTCCGGTGGTGACCGCTTGAGCGGGGAGATCGACTGTCATGGCGTCTCCATCGGAGGGTCGGCGGGGTGGGCAGCGGCGACGCGGGCTGTACCCGGAACCGGCGCCGGCCAATCGCCGGCCGACCCGTCGCCGCTACGGGGCGAGCACGTCCACGGCGAGTTCCCGCACCACCGACTCGTCCACCTCGACGCCCAGTCCCGGCCCGGTCGGCACCCGCGCGACCCCGTCCTTCACCTCGACCGTCGCGCCCGTGGCGTACGGCGAGGTGAGGAACTGCCGCCCGTTGAGGTCGACCGGCGTGTCGATGCCGTACGCGGCGAACAGGTGCAGCGACGCGGCCAGCCCCAGGTCGGAATCCGTCAGCCCCGACCCCATCAGCCGCACCCCGGCGTCCTCGGCCAGGGCGCAGAGCCGCCGGGACAGGGTCAGGCCGCCGCTGCGCTGGACCTTGGCGATCGCCACGTCGACGGCGTTGAGCTTCACGAACGTCGCCAGGTCGCTCGGGTGGCGCAGGCTCTCGTCGAGCGCGACCGGGATCGGTGAGGTCTCCCGCAGCCGGCGCTGCCCGGCGACGTCGTTGGCCGGCAGCGGCTGTTCGAACGCGGTGACGTCGAGGTCGGCGAGCCGGCGGGCCATCCGCAGCGCGCCGTCGACCGTGTAGGCCTGGTTGGCGTCGACCCACAGGGCGGCGTCGGGTGCGGCCTCTCGGACCGCCCGGACCACGGCGGCGTCCTCGGCCTCGGTGTGCAGGCCGACCTTCACCTTGAACGCCCGGTAGCCGAGGTCGCTGCCCTCGGCCACCGCATCGGCGACCTCGTCGGCGGTCTGACCGGAGACGATCCAGCCGAGCTGGATGGTGTCCCGGCGCCGCTGCCCCCACAGCACGCCCACCGGCACGCCGAGCGCGCGGCCGAGCAGGTCGTGCAGCGCGACGTCGACAGCACACTTCGCGAGGGGTGAGCCGATGGTGAAGCCGCGGTTGATCGCGCGGTCGAAGGCGGTGGTGACGCCGTCGAGGTCCCAGGCGGGGCGGCCGAGCACGGCCGGGGCGAGGTACCGGTCGATGGTGGTGACGATGGATTCGGCGGTCTCGTAGGTCCAGGCGGGGATCGGAGTGGCCTCACCCCAGCCGGTGACGCCGCCGGCGGTGACCTTCACCAGGACCCGGATGCTGGGTGTGCCCGCGACCGTGACGGACCCGCCGGAGACTCCGAAGGAGCGCACGGTGGGCAGCGCGACGGCGAACGTGTCGACGGCGTCGATGGTCAGCCCGGACAGGGCGGTGGCGGGCGGTATCACGAGGCAACCTCCGTCAGACCAGTTTGGCGGTGCTGGCCCGGACGACCACCTCGCCGCCCATCCGCAGCAGCCGGCGCCGCCGTCCGGTGTTCTCGGTCAGCGCGAGCTCCATCGCCTTCTCGCCGAGCCGCTGCAGCGGCAGCGCCACGGTGGTCAGCGGCGGGGTGAGGTCGCGGACGATGGGGATGTCGTCGAAGCCGGCGACCGAGATGTCGTTCGGGATCGACAGGCCGTGGTCGCGCAGCGCCGCGCAGGCGCCGATGGCCATCACGTCGGTCAGGGCGAACACGCAGGTGGCCGCCGACCGCCGGGCCAGCAGCTCGGACATGGCGCTGTAGCCGCCGTCGCGGGTGAAGGGGGCCTCGACGACGTCGGCCGGGTCGAGCGGCACACCGGCCTTGGCCAGCTCGTCGCGGAAGCCGCCGAGCCGGTCGGCGACGGTGGTGAGCGCCCGCGGTCCGGAGAGCACGGCGAACCGGCGGTGGCCGAGGTCGAGCAGGGTGCGGGCCATGGCGGCGGCGCCGGCCCGGTTCTCCGGCAGGACGCTGTCGACCTTCAGGCTGCGGTGCCGGCTGACCACCGCGACCCGGCCGCCACCGTCCAGGTAGGGCTTCAGCTCGGCCTCCAGGGCCCGCTCCCAGCGGGCGTCCTCGAAACCGGAGCCGATCAGCAGGATGGCCGGGGCCCGCTCGGCGCGCAGCATCGACACGTACGCGATCTCCCGTTCGGGGTCGCGGAAGGTGCTGGCCAGCATGACCAGCAGGTCGTTGTCGCCGGCCACCCGCATGACGCCGCCGGCGACCGCGGCGAAGTAGGGGTCGGTGACGTCGTGGCAGATGACGCCGACGGTGCGGTGGGAGGCGCCGGCGAGGGCCCGGGCGTGCGCGTTCGGCGTGTATGCCAGCTTCTCGGCGGCCGCGAGAACCCGGTCGCGCAGTTGCGGGGTGACGCGCATGCCGTTGAGGGCCCGGGAGGCGGTGGCCAGCGAGACGTCGGCGGCTCTGGCCACGTCTTCCAAGGTCACGTGCGCCCGTGGCTGCATCGAGTTTCCCCCTGCGGAAGTTCTTGACCGGATTATTTCGGCGTGGTTACCGTAGCATCCTGAAAGCGCTTACTGAAAGCGCATTCAGGGCCGCTCCCCCGCCCTCACCGGGGTCGTCCGGCCCTGCCGACGGCACGCGCCTACCCAGCGGCTGAGTACCCGGAAACCACCGGCCAGCCAGGGAGAACGGAGGGTCATGGCCGCGCAGAGCACCATCGAGCAACCGGAGCGCACCGCTCCCGCCGGCGCCACCGCGTCGGCCACCCGCCGCCCGGGCGGGGCGGGCGTCGGCCTGCTCCGGTTCGCCCGGAACACCTGGCGCCCCGCCGCGGTCCTCGTGGCCATCCTGATCGTGTGGTGGATGGTCACCGCCGCCGAGTTGGTGAAGCCCTACCTGGTCCCCTCACCCGGCACGACGCTGGACGTCGTCCTCGCCCAGCCGGGCTACTTCGCCCACCACACCTGGATCACCACGTACGAGACGGTGCTGGGCTTCGCCATCGCCATCGTGGTCGGCGTGCTCTCCGCCGTGGTCATGGTCTACTCGCCCACCGTCGAGAAGAGCCTCTACCCGCTGCTGCTGTTCGCCCAGGTCATCCCGAAGATCGCGATCGCGCCGCTGTTCATCGTGTGGCTCGGCTTCGGGCTCTCGCCGAAGGTCGTCGTCGCGGTCCTGATGGCCTTCTTCCCGATCGTCATCTCCACGGTCACCGGCCTGAAGTCGATCGACCCGGAGATGCTGCAACTGTCGGCGACCATGGGTGCGGGCCCGGCCCAGACGTTCCGCAAGATCCGGTTCCCCGCCGCCCTGCCGCACCTGTTCGCCGGCCTCAAGGTCGCCGCCACCATGGCTGTCACCGGCGCTGTCGTCGGTGAGTTCGTCGGCGCCAACGAGGGCCTTGGCTACGTGATCCTGCAGGCCAACGGCAACCTCGACACCCCGACCCTGTTCGCCGGGCTGATCATCATGTCGCTGCTCGGCGTGATCCTCTTCGTCGTCGTCGAACTGCTGGAGTACCTCGTCCTGCCCTGGCACGCCAGCCGCCGCACCGACGCCGCCACCACAACGATGTGAACAGGAGACCTCTCGGATGAAGTTGCGTACTCTCGCCGCCGCGCTCGTGCCGGCGCTCCTTCTGGCCACCACCGCCTGCGGCTCGTCCTCCGGCGAGCAGGAGAAGAACGCCCAGGGCCTGGACAAGGTCACCCTGACCCTCAACTGGTACCCCTACGGCGAGCACGCGCCGTTCTACTACGGCAAGAAGCAGGAGATCTTCGCCAAGCACGGCATCGACCTGACCATCCAGGCCGGGCAGGGCTCGCAGAAGACGATCCAGGCCACCGCCGCCGGGCAGACGGACTTCGGCTGGGCCGACACCCCGGCCCTGCTCTCCGGGGTCGGCCAGGGCATGGACGTCAAGAGCGTCGGCGTCTTCCTGCAGACCACCCCCTCGTCGGTGCAGTTCTTCAGCGACAAGAACATCGCCTCTCCCGCCGACCTCAAGGGCAAGACCATCGCCTCCACGGCCGGCGACGCGCTGAGCAAGACCTTCCCGGCGTTCCTCAAGGCCAACGGTCTCGCCGCCAGCGACGTGACCCTGCAGAACACCGACCCGGCCGGCAAGATGGCCGCCGTCATGTCGGGCAAGACCGACGCGCTGCTCGGCTTCGCCACCGACCAGGGCCCGACCATGCAGGAGAAGGCCGGCAAGCAGGTCTCCTACCTGAAGTTCGCCGAGCACGGCTTGACCTTCTACAGCAACGGCCTGCTCGCCTCCGGCGACACCATCAAGAACAAGCAGGACCTGGTCAAGCGGATGGTCGCGGCCAGCAGCGAGGCCTGGGCCGCCGCCGAGAAGGACCCCGCCGGCGCCGTGGCGGCCATGCAGGGCGCGTCCCAGCAGCTGCCGTCGGAGAAGGTGCTCACCGAGCAGTTCAACGCCACGCTCCAGCTCCTGCACACCGACGCCACCAAGGGCCAGGCTCCCGGCATCAACGACGAGTCCGACTGGCAGAAGACCATCACCGTCTTCGCCGACGCCGGCGTGATCACCAAGGCGGAGTCGCCGTCGAAGTACTGGGACGCGAGCTTCGCGCCGAAGGGATGAGACCGATGACGGTCGGCAACACCACCACGCAGCGTTCCGCGGACGCCACCGCGACCGGCGCCGCGGTCGACATCGACCAGGTCGCGGTCCGGTTCCGCACCAAGAAGAAGGACGTCACCGCGCTGCGCGACGTCTCGCTGCGGATCGAGCCGGGCGAGTTCGTCGCCATCGTCGGCGCCTCCGGCTGCGGCAAGTCCACGCTGCTCAAGCTGGTGTCCGGCCTGCTGCGGCCGTCGTCGGGCGAGGTCCGCCTGCACGGCGAGGACGTGCGGGGGCCACGGCGCGACATCGGGTACGTCTTCCAGCGCGCCGCCCTGCTGGAGTGGCGCACGGCCCGGCGCAACATCCTGCTCCAAGCCGAGATGCGGGGCATGCCCAAGGCGCAGGCCCGCCAGCGCGCCGACGAGCTGATCGCGATGACCGGGCTGACCGGCTTCGAGGACGCGTACCCGAACGAGCTGTCCGGTGGCATGCAGCAGCGCGTGGCCCTGTGCCGCGCGCTGCTGCACCGCCCCCCGGTGCTGCTCATGGACGAGCCGTTCGGAGCGCTCGACGCCCTCACCCGCGAGCAGATGAACGTCGAGCTGCGGCGGATCTGGCGGGAGACCGGCACCACCGTCCTGCTGGTCACGCACTCCATCGCGGAGGCGGTCTACCTGGCCAACCGGGTGATCGTCATGACCCCTCGACCCGGCACCGTCGCCGAGGTCATCGACGTCGACCTCCCCGTCGAGCGGGACTACGGCCAGACGATGTCGGCGCCGGAGTTCGCCCGTGCCACGGGACGCATCCGGGACCTGCTGGGTGCGACGACGACCGCCGAATAACCACTGGAAGGACACACACGTGGAGCGCACGTCTATCGGGATCATCCTCAACGGGGTGACCGGACGGATGGGGTACCGGCAGCACCTGGTCCGATCCCTGCTCGCCATCCGCGAGCAGGGCGGCCTGCCCGCCCGCGACGGCAGCCGCATCTGGCCCGAGCTGACCCTGGTCGGCCGCAACGAGGCCAAGCTCGCCGAGATCGCCGCCCGGCACGGGCTGACGTCGTACACGACCGACCTGGACGCCGCGCTCGCCGACGACTCCCACCAGATCTACTTCGACGCCCAGGTGACCGCGCAGCGGGAGAAGGCCATCCGCGCGGCCATCGAGGCCGGCAAGCACATCTACACCGAGAAGCCGCTCGCCGAGGGGCTGACCGGCTCGCTGGAGCTGGCCCGCCTCGCCGCCGCCAAGGGCGTCAAGAACGGCGTTGTGCAGGACAAGCTCTTCCTGCCCGGCCTGCGCAAGCTCAAGCGGCTTGTCGACAGCGGCTTCTTCGGCCGGATCCTGTCGGTGCGCGGCGAGTTCGGCTACTGGGTGTTCGAGGGTGACTGGCAGGACGCCCAGCGGCCGAGCTGGAACTACCGCGCCGAGGACGGCGGCGGCATCACCGTGGACATGTTCCCGCACTGGCACTACGTGCTGGAGCAGATCTTCGCGCCAGTGACCGCCGTGACCGCGCACATCGCCACGCACATCCCCGAGCGGGTGGACGAGACCGGCCAGACCTACCGGGCCACCGCGGACGACGCCGCGTACGGCATCTTCGAGCTGGCCGGCGGGATCACCGCGCAGATCAACTCCTCCTGGGCGGTCCGGGTCTACCGGGACGAGCTGGTCGAGTTCCAGGTCGACGGCACGCACGGCAGCGCCGTGGCCGGGCTGCGCGAGTGCCGCATCCAGCACCGGGGCGCCACCCCGATGCCGGTGTGGAACCCGGACCTCCCGGTCACCGAGAACTTCCGCGCCCAGTGGCAGACCGTCCCCGACAACGACGACTTCGACAACGGGTTCAAGGTGCAGTGGGAGGCGTTCCTGCGGCACGTCGTGGACGACGAGCCGTTCCCGTGGGATTTCCTGGCCGGCGCCCGCGGGGTCCAGCTCGCCGAGGCCGGGCTGCTCTCGGCGCGGGAGGGGCGGCGGGTCGAGATCGAGGAGATCGGGCTGTGACCGCCCGGATCACCCTGCCGCGCGCGGACGGCGGCGCCGAGGAGCTGACTCTGCGCGAGCCCGCCGGCTGGCGGCGGCCGGCCACGCCGCCGGCCAGCCGGATCGCGTACGCGGCGGCGCACGTGGTCGCCGACCCGCACGCCGACAACGCGCCCGGCCGGCCCGCCCGGCTGGACTGGGACGCCACCCTGAACGTGCGGCGCAACCTGTGGTCCTGGGGGCTCGGCGTGGCCGAGGCGATGGACACCGCCCAGCGCGGCATGGGGCTGGACTGGGCGGCCACCCGGGAACTGATCCGCCGCAGCGCCGCCGAGGCCGCCGCCTGCGGCGGGCGCATCGTCGCCGGGGCGGCCACCGACCAGCTCGCCGGGCTGCCCGACACCCTCGACGAGGTCGTCGGCGCGTACGCCGAGCAGGTCGCCTTCGTGCAGGAGTGCGGAGCGACCCCGGTGGTGATGGCCAGCCGGCAGCTCGCCGCGCTGGCCACCGGGCCGGACGACTACCTGCGCGTCTACGAGCAGGTGCTGCGCGAGACGTCCACGCCGGTGGTGCTGCACTGGCTCGGCGACATGTTCGACCCGGCACTGGCCGGCTACTGGGGCGCGACGGACCTCGACGAGGCCACCAAGACCTTCGTGTCGCTGGTCCAGGCGCACGCCGACCTCATCGACGGGGTGAAGGTGTCGCTGCTCGACGCCGAGCGGGAGGTGCGGCTGCGCGAGCTGCTGCCGCCCACCGTGAAGGTCTACACCGGCGACGACTACCACTACCCCGAGCTGATCGCCGGCGACGGCCGGCGGTTCAGCCACGCGCTGCTCGGCGCGTTCGCAGCCGTCGCGCCGGCCGCGTCGGCGGCGCTGCAACGCCTCGACGCCGGCGACGTGGCCGGCTTCCGGGAGATCCTGGACCCCACCGTGCCGCTGTCGCGGCACGTCTTCGCCCCGCCGACGCAGTACTACAAGACCGGCATCGCCTTCCTGTCCTGGCTCAACGGCTTCCAGCCCGGCTTCACCATGGTGGGCGGGCTGCACAGCGGGCGCAGCGTGCCGCACCTCGTGCAGGTGTTCCAGCTCGCCGACGCCGCCGGGCTGCTGCTCGACCCGGACCTGGCCGTCGCCCGGATGCGGCGCTACCTGTCCGTCGCCGGGGTGACCGCGTGAACACGGTCGACCCACGCCTGGCGAAGCTGTCGCTCAACCAGCGGACCACCGAGTCCTGGTCGGTGCGGGAAGCCGTCGAGGGCTGCGTCCGCGCCGGCATCCCGGCGATCGGGCTGTGGCGCGAGCCGGTGGCTGAGATCGGGGTGGCCGCCGCCGCGAAGCTCGTCGCCGACGCGGGCCTGCGGGTGTCGTCGCTGTGCCGCGGCGGCTTCCTCACCGCCGGCGGCGAGGCCGGCCGGGCCGCGCTGGAGGACAACCGGCGGGCCATCGACGAGGCGGCCGGCCTGGGCACGGACTGCCTGGTCATGGTCGTCGGCGGCCTGCCGCCCGGCTCCCGCGACCTGATCGGCGCCCGGCAGCGGGTGGCCGACGCCCTCGCCGAGCTGGCCCCCTACGCGGGTGAGCGGGGCGTCCGGCTGGCCCTGGAGCCGCTGCACCCGATGTACTGCGCCGACCGGGCCGTGCTGTCCACCCTCGGGCAGGCGCTCGACCTGGCCGAACCGTTCCCGGTCACGCAGGTGGGAGTCGTCGTCGACACCTTCCACCTCTGGTGGGACCCGGACGTGTGGCGGCAGATCGCCCGGGCCGGGGACCGCATCGCCAGCTTCCAGGTCTGCGACTTCCTCACCCCGCTCCCGGCCGACGTGCTGCTCGGCCGGGGCATGATGGGCGACGGGCACATCGACTTCCCGCCGTTCCGGCGCGCGGTCGAGGAGGCCGGCTACACCGGCGACACCGAGGTGGAGATCTTCAACGCCGAGGTGTGGGCGACCGACCCCGACGAGGTCCTCGCGACCATGAAGGACCGCTACGTGCGGCTCGTGCTCGCCGACTGATGCGCGTCGTCGTCGCGCCCGACTCGTTCAAGGGCTCCGTCGCCGCCGGTGACGCGGCCCGGGCCCTGGCCCGCGGCTGGCTGGCCCACCGGCCCCGTGACGACGTACGGCTGCTCCCCCTCGCGGACGGCGGTGAGGGCACTGTCGACGCCTTCGCCGCCGCCCGGCCCGACGCCGACCGGCGAACCGCGGCCGTGCCGGGGCCGGACGGCCGGCCGGTGTCCGCGGCCTGGCTGCTGCTACCGGACGGGACGGCTGTGCTGGAGCTGGCCCAGTCCAGCGGCCTGCCCCTGATGCGCCGGCCGGACCCGCTCGGCGCGCACACCTACGGGCTGGGCGTGATGGCGCGGGCCGCCCTCGACACCGGGGCCACCCGCCTCGTGATCGGCCTCGGCGGCTCCGCCTCCACCGACGGCGGCGCCGGTGCGCTGCGCGCACTCGGGCTGCGGCTGCAGGACGACCTCGGCGCGGACCTGCCGCTGGGCGGTGCGGCCCTGGCCGACCTGGCCCACCTCGACGCCACCTACCTGCTCCCCGCGCCGCCCGGCGGCGTGCGGCTGCTGGTCGACGTGACCGCGCCGCTGACCGGACCGGCCGGCGCCGCCGCCGTCTACGGGCCGCAGAAGGGCGCGGAACCGGCGGATTTGACGCTGCTGGACGCCGCGCTGCGCCGGTTCGCCGGGCTGGCCGGCGGCGATCCCGACGAGCCGGGAGCCGGCGCGGCGGGCGGCACCGCGTACGGTCTGGCCGCCCTGTGGGGGGCGAGGATCGTGCCGGGCGCGACGGCCATCGCCGAGCTGCTCGGGCTGGCGGAGGCGCTCGCCGGGGCGGACGTGGTGCTCACCGGCGAGGGGCGGTTCGACGAGACCTCGCTGGCCGGCAAGGTTGTCGGCTCGCTGCTGCACTCGGCCGCGTCCGCCGGTGTACGCGCCGCCGTGGCGGCCGGACAGGTCGCCGGCCCCGTGCCGGCGTCGGTGTCGGCGGCGGTGTCGCTGGTGGACCTCGCCGGGTCGGTCGACGCGGCGCTCTCCGAGCCGGCGCGGTGGCTGACCGAGGCCGGTGCCGTCCTGGCCGGCCGACTTCCGGCGGAGTGAGTCGACAGCTCAGGACGGCCGCCCGCCGAACGCCCAGTCGTGCACCTCGATCTCGGCGTACCGGTCCGCCGTCAGGACAGCCCACGCCTCGTCCGGATCCGCCGCCCTGAGCAGCGCCGCCGTGCCCAGCCACGTGGCGCCGTCGTCGGAGAGCAGTGGCCCGTACGCGATGAGCTCGTGCCGGTCGCGCGGCGCCGCGAGGTCGGCGGCCGGGCCCGCGCCGAGGCCGAGCACCAGGTACCGGTTGCCGCCCGTCCGGCCCCCGGGGAAATCCCACATGGTGCGTCCCAACGTGTTGCGCCACCGGCGCAGGAGCACGTCCCGGTAGGCGCCGGCCTGGTAGTTGGGCTCGTCGAAGGCGAACGCCCGGGCGGCGGCGGGGTCGGGCAGGTCGAGGATGTGCACGCTGCCGGTGGGCGTGTCGCCGTCGGCGGCGAAGGTCGGGCCGCGGGCGATCATCTCCGCCGCGTACCGGTCCATGTAGGACCAGTGCGCCTCCAGCAGCTCCTGGCGCAGTGGCAGGGAGCCGTGGCGGTCGCGGTGGTAGCAGAAGAACTCCATGCCCACATCCTCGCTCGCCCCTGGGGAGGCGGGGTGTCTCGGGCTGCCGGGACCGACCGGGTGCGGCGTCAGACCGTCCGTAGCGCGTCGGTCGGTGGGATGACGGCGGCACGCAGCGCCGGATGGGCGCGCAGCGCGGCGGTGGTCCAGGGCGCGCCGGAAGACTATTCCATGTGGTGCTGCCGGAGCGGCGTCGGCGGACGTTGCCGGCGCCACAGCAGGAACGCGGCCCCGAGGACCACGACGCCGAGGACGGCGGTCAAAGGCATCGGCCAAGGGCCGCGTTGCGGGCGGCCGGAGTGGCGGACGCTCAGCTCGGGCAGCAGTCCGGTGGCGAGGTGCAGGTCGAAGAGCTGGCAGCTCTGGGTTCCCCACTCGCAGGTCCGGCCGGTGTCGAAGCGGGACAGGGTCCGGCGGGCGCCGGCACCGAGTCGCACCTCGACCAGCGAGGCGTGACCGTCGGCGTCGAGGGTCGCGACGAGCACGGTGCCCGCCGAGCGCCAGCCGAGCAGTCGCGTGACGTCCGCGACCGGCGGCGGCGGTGCGCCGGCACCGGTGAGGGGTACGAACTGGACGTCGCCGACCTTCCACAGGAAGGTGGCGTGCCCGGTGTCGCTGCCGGAAGGCCCGTCCGAGAGCCAGGGCACCGTGGCGAGGAACGTGCCGTCCGGTGACCAGCCGACACCGGCGGCCAGCTCGCGGCCGCTCGCGATCGGGACGCTGCCGTGCACGCGGCCGGCCAGGTCGATGAGCTGGGCGGTCTGGCCGACCTGCACGGCGAGCCGGCGACTGTCCGGCGCGAACGCCGCCGTCCAGGCCGGCCGGATCGCCGGCACCTCGGTGCTGCGCCCGGTCTCCAGGTCGAGCAGCCGCAGCGTGCCGTTGCGGGCCACCTCCGCCTCGACGACGTTGACGGTGCCGAACTCCCCCGTACCGGTGAGGGGCGCGGCGCTGTACGCGACGTGGCGGCCGTCGGGGGACCAGGCCAGCAGCCGCACGCCGACCGGACCGCCGATCGGGATCGACCGGCGGTTGCCGGTGGTCAGGTCGACGAGGATCAGGTCGCCGGTGGCGCCACGATCGTCGCCGAGCAGCACGCGGGTGCCGTCCGGTGCGAGCAGGGCCGACGGGCGGTCCCGCTCCTCCATGGCGTCGACCCGCCGGTACGTGTCCCCGTCGGCCCCGACCACCAGCGACTGGAACATGTTGACCGTCTCGCCGTTGCCGTACCCGTAGAGGGCGATCGCCCGGCCGGGCGGAGCCGCCGTGACGGTGCTGGTGAGCAGCGAGTACCCGGCGAAGCGATCCGGCAGGCCCGGCTTCGCCGCCGGGGTCGCCGGCCGGGCGGGCAGCGCCACGCCGGGCACCACCAGGCCGGCCAGAACGAGCACGACGGCCGCCCACACCGCGGCCGCGCCGATCCGGTGGCGGCGCACCGCGCGGCGGCCCCGGGTGAGCACGGTGTCCAGGTAGCCCGGCGGCATCGGCGGCGGATCGTCCGGCAGGGTGGCGAACAGGTCTCTCATGGCGCGTCCGCCCCTCCCGGCACGTAGTTCGGCAGCAGGCGGCGCAGCGCCGCGATGGCGTACGCGGTCTGGCTCTTGACGGTCCCGGTCAAGCAGCCCAGCGCCGCCGCGGTCTGCGCGACGTCGAGATCCTCCCAGTACCGCAGGACCAGCACCGCGCGCTGCCCGCGGGACAGCCTCGTCAGGGCTGCCAGCAGGTCGACCCGGTGCTCGGCGCCGGCCAGCGGCGTCGCCGCCGACGCGATCCCGTCGGCCACGAGCCGGACCCGGCGGGTCCAGGACCGCTCCCGTTCGGCCAGGTAGGCGTGGACCAGCATCGCCCGGACGTAGGCGTCGAGCGAGTCCGCGGCCGCCGCCTTCCGCCAGTGCCGGTACAGCGCGACGAGGCACTCCTGCACCAGGTCGTCGGCAGCCGACCACTGCCCGCACAGCCGGTACGCCAGCCGTCGCAGCCACGGCATCCGTGCCTGGACGTATTCGACGTACTCTCGTTCATCGCGCAACCCGGCCTCCCCACAACACTAAGAGTGGCCCGGGACCCGTTTCGGTTGTGGCGCCTCCGGTGCCGGTGGGACGGCGGCCACGGTGGCCGCCGTCCCCCGGCGAGACGGTCGTCAGGCCGCCGGCGTACCGGTCACGGTGAACAGGCGGGTACGGCCGACGTTGTCGAACGAGCCGAAGCCGACCCGACCGGAGGTGAAGGTGGTGTCCTTCGCGGTCAGCAGCGGGTTCTTGTGCCCGTCGACGTAGACGGCGATCTCGCCGGTGGCGGGCAGGTGCACGACCCGCACCTTGTGCCAGTCGGCGTCGGTGATCGCCGGGTTGGCGCCCCGGGAGCGCCCGTTCCACTGGTGGTCGATCCGTTCCCGGTCGGCGTTGTTGACCTTGAAGATGCCGTTGTGCGGGTAGATCGTGTTGTCGGTGGACAGGTGCGCGTAGTAGTACTGCGTGTCCGACTGCCAGCCGAACACGATGATCACGTCCCGGTTGGTCACCTCGACCGGCGTGTCGAGGCGTACCCGGGCGTCGATCTGGACCGACGAGAAGGCCGGGCCCTTGTTGAGGATGGCGTACTCGAACGGCCGGCGCGGGCCGGGGCGGCTCACGCCGGCCTCGGCGAGGATCACCTGGTCGCCCTCGAACTGCCACTTCGACGGGGTGACCGGCGTCCAGTTCTGCGCGCCCCCGGTGTGGACCACCTTGGTCCTGCCCACGTCGCCCTCCGCCACGGTCCTCGTGCCGACCACCTTCCAGACCTTCCCGTTGGCCTTGGCGAGGATGTAGAGCTCGCCGGCGGCGTCGGTGCCGAAGCGCAGGTCGACCCGGTTCGGGTCGCCGGGCGCGCCCGGGCCGGACAGGTCCTGCATGCGTACCAGGTCCCCCGCGGTGGTGTACAGGGCGAACCGGTGGATCGGGGCGAGCCCTTCGCCGCGGCGCATCTCGTTCGCTTCGGTGTAGAGGACGCGGCCGTCGACCAGGTCACCGAAGACGTACTTGCCGATCAGGGCGGGCACGGTGTGCCCGCGGTAGACGAAGCCGCCGGCCACCGCGACGCCGACGTCGGAGGTGCAGTTCCAGCCGGCCGCCGGGTCGTGGTCGTACGCGGCCACCGGGTAGGTGTAGCCGTACTTCGCGTCGTCGGCGGGCAGCGGGTACAGCTTGTCGCACGGGTTGGTCGCGGTCTTGTCGAAGACCCAGTTGCCCTCGCGCTCGCTCCAGCCGAAGTTGTCCCCGGCCCGGACCTCGTAGATCGACTCGACGGCGTGCTCGCCGATGTGCCCCAGGTACATCCGTCCGGTGGCCCGGTCCCAGCTGAACCGGTGCGGGTCGCGGAAGCCGACCGCGTAGATCTCACCGAGCGCGCCGGCCCGCCCGACGAACGGGTTGTCGGCCGGGATGCCGTACCGGCCGTTGGGCGCGTCGGTGCCGCGCGGGTCGATGCGCAGCAGCTTGCCGTGCGGCAGACCCATGTTCTGCGGGTCGCCGTTGCGGTAGCCCTGGCCGCCGTCGCCGACGGCGAGGTAGAGCATCCCGTAGTCGGGGTCGTGCGGCTTCGCGGTCGGGTTGAAGTTGATTTCCTGGACGCCGTGGATCTGGCCGCCGAAGCCGATCCGCAACACCTCCCGGTGGGTGCCGGCGAACGTGTCGGCGGCCGGGTCGGTGGCCGTCCACTCGGTGATCACGGCCTGGTAGATGGTGTTCGGCTGGGCGTAGTCCGGCTGCCGGGTGGCGAGGGAGGCCTGCTCGGTGTGGATGGTGTAGAACCGGCCGTTGCGCCCGAAGTCCGGGTGGAAGGCGACGTACCCGAAGCCCTGCCCGAGGCCGCGGCCGGAGAAGAACTGCGGGGCGAAGGTGGCCGCCACGTCCAGGTAGACGTGCGGCACCCCGTTCTCCACGAGGTAGAGGTTGCCGTTGAGGTCCGGCACGGATCGGCGGCCGGAGCCGTCGGGCAGCTCGTTGATCGTGTTGATCCGGGCCTTGCGCACCAGCCGCTGGTCGACCGGGGCCGGGTTCGGGGTGGACTGCGGGAAGCTGGCGTACTCCTCGAGCACCAGTCCCAGCCGGGACTGGATCTGCGACTCGGGGATCGGGTCGTAGACGGCGCCGGCGGCCCGGGCGGGCGCGGCAACCAGGGTGGACAGGACGAGGGTGGTGGCAGTGACCCCGGCGGTGAGTGCGGCTCTGCGGAGCCTGCCGGTGCTGCCAGCGCGAATGAACACGCGGGTTCTCCTTCTCGGTGGGACGGTCCGAGGGACGGTCAGCGGGCCATGTAGCGGTACTGCCTGGCGATGTCGCCCGCCGGGATCACGCTGTCGAGGAACATGAGGCCGTCCATGCGGCAGTCGCACGGGTTGCGTTCCAGGGTGTTCTGCGGGAAGCTCCCGCCGATCTTGATGCCGCGCGGGTCGGTGGCGCTGGTGACGTGCGGGCCGGGCCCGTTGAGCTGCCACGGGTCGCCCGCGGTGGTGTAGAAGCCGTCGACCGGCTCGCCGTTGCGGTAGAGCGCCATGGTGCCGGTGGTGAAGTCGTAGGTGGCGGCCAGGTGCACCCACTCCCCCTTCGGCAGCAGGGTCCGCCAGTCCTCGTTCGCGGCGAAGGTCTGCGAGGCCCCGCCGTCGACGCGGCGGCCGAGGGCGACCAGGCGCAGCTCGCCACCGACGTCGATGAGCTCCAGCAACGCCCGCACCCCGTGCCCGTCCGAGTCTCCGGTCAGCACGCCGGCCAGCCCGATGGCGTTGAACCGGTCGGTCGGGTTGGCGGTGGTGGAGTTCAGCGCGGGGCCGTCCATCTCGCGCTTGAACCAGCCCATCACCGTGGTGCCCTCGGCGCCGCTGAACGCGCGCAGCGTCCGGACGCCGCTGGACGACCAGATGCCGGCCTTCCAGTCGTCGTTGCCGGCGGCCTGCGGGTTGACCTGCCGGGTCTGCAACGCGTCGCCGCTGCCCTTGTACGCCTGGTCGGGCACCCGCATGCCCGCGCCGCCGTTGACCAGCTCGATCTCGGTGCCGGACCGGCCCAGGTCCCGCTCGAGCGCGGGGTCGCCGGCCACCGGGTGGTCGAAGTCGTAGAAGGCGACCAGGTGCGACCAGAGTGCGGGGTGGACGTCGTGCGGCCCGGGGCGGTCCGCCCGCGCCGGGTTCGCCGCCGCGGTCAGCGCCAGCGCCAGCACGGCGGTGGCCGCGACGGCGACGCGTCGAGGTCTTCTCATGGGGAGGTGCTCCCTTCGTCGGTGCGGTGGTGCGGTGACGAAAGCGCTTGCGTGCCGGGCGTGGATCGGTGCCCGGGAAAAGTCCAGTTGGCGGCCGGTCGGGACAGGACGGTGAAGGCGCCGCGCCTACGAAAGCGCTTACGTAAGCGCTTTCGTACCCTAGGCTGTGCCCTACGCCACACGCAAGAGCGCGGCGCGGATCAATGCCTGCCAGGAGTTGCCCATGCCCCGACCCGGACCACGGTTGCGTCTCGTCGACGTGGCGGAACGCGCCGGCGTCTCGCTGGCGACCGCCTCCCGCGCCCTCGCCGGGCGGGAGGGCGTCAGCGAGGAGGTGGCCCGGCACGTCCGGCAGGTCTCCCGGGAACTCGGCTACGTCGCCAACCCGTACGCCCGCACCCTCGCCGGTGGGGCCAGCTCCACTGTGGGCCTGATCGTGCACCAGATCGACGACCCGTACTTCTCCGAGATCGCCAGCGGCGTCCTCCAGGTCGCCGCCGAGGAGGGCCTGCTGGTCCAGATCGCCCACTCCGGACGCGACCCGGAGAACGAGCTGCGCCAGTTGCGGCATCTCATCGCCCAGCAGGTCGGGATCATCCTCATCGCCGGGTCCGGCTACGACGACCCGCGCGTGGAGGCCGAGGCACGCGCCGAACTCGCCGGCTTCCAGCGGGCCGGCGGACGGGTCGCCGTCATCGGGCGGCACGCCCTGGGCGTCGACGCGGTGGTGCCGGACAACGAGGCCGGCGGCCGGGCCATCGGCGCCCACCTGCTGGCCCTCGGCCACCGGCGGATCGCCGTCGCCGCCGGCACCCCGGGCCTCACCACCGTGGCCGACCGGCTCGCCGGGGTGACCGCCGCGCTCGCCGCGCACGGGCACTCCCCCGACGACCTGGCCGTCGTCCACTCCGACTTCACCCGCGACGGCGGCCGGGTGGCCACCGAGCGGATCCTGCACTACCACCCGGAGAGCACGGCGATCATCGCGCTCAACGACGCGATGGCGATCGGCGTGCTCTCCGTGCTGCGGTCCCGGCGCATCCCGGTGCCCGACCGCGTGTCGGTGGTCGGCTTCGACGACGTGTCGGTCGCCGCCGACCTGGCGCCCAGCCTGACCACCGTCCGGCTGCCGATGACCGACATGGGGCGGATGGCGCTGACCCTCGCGCTGAAGCCGAGGTCGACCCGGCCGCGCCGCCGCCCCACCGGCCACACGCTGATCGTCCGCGACTCCACCGGCCCGGCGCCCGTGCCCGGCGGCTGACCGCCAGACTGACGCCACGGGCACGAACGCGAGGAGCTGAGAGCCATGGGCGCAACCACCGTCGTCAACCTGAAGGGGCACCGGGACGACCCGGCGTACGCCGACGTGGTCTACGTCGGGCGGGCCATGTCCCGCGGCGGCTGGCGGCTCCCGCAGTCCCCGATGTCCAGCCCGTACCGGCCCGGCCCGGACGGCACCCGGGACGAGGTGATCGAGAAGTACCGCGCGTACCTGCTCGGGCGGCCCGACCTGCTCGCCCTGCTGCCCGACCTGCGCGGGCGCCGGCTCGGGTGCTGGTGCGTGCCGGAGCGCTGCCACGCCGAGGTGATCGCCGAACTCGCCGACGCGCCGCCCCGCGCCTGATCCCGTCGGCCCCGGTCGGTCAGCCCAGCTTCTTGCGCAGGGTCTCGAACGCGAGATCCGGGCGCAGCGGCACGCCGAACCGCTTGTCGCCGTACGGGAACGGGCTCAGCTCGCCGGTGCGGACATAGCCGCGCCGCTCGTACCAGGCGATCAGGTCCTCCCGCTGCGTGATCACGGTCATCCGCATCTCGCCGGTGTGCCACTCGTCCCGCGCGTAGCGCTCGGCCTCGGCCAGCAGCTCCCGGCCCAGCCCGCCGCCCTGCCGCCCCGGAGCGACCGCGAACATGCCGAAGTAGACGTGGTCGTCGCGGCGCTCCAGCTGGCAGCAGGCGACGATCCCCGTGCCGTCCTCGGCGACCAGGACCGTCCCGCCCGGGCTCGACACCGCCTCGGCCACCATGTCCGGATCGGTGCGCTGCCCGGCGAGCAGGTCCGCCTCGGTGGTCCAGCCGGCCCGGCTCCGCTCCCCGCGGTAGGCCGACTCGACCAGATCGACGAGGGCGGCCACGTCGGCGCGACGGGCGGTCCGAACGGTGTGCGGGCTGGTCATCGGCGGTCTCCACGGTCGCGACGGGTCACCGAGCCAGCCTACGCAGCCCGGCGGACGAGGGAGGACCGGCAGGGCAGCCGGGACCCGGCGCGGCGTGCTTGACTGCCGGCATGGAGCTGCGCGTCGGTGAGCTCGAACTGCCCGCCACCCTGGACGTGCCCGCCGGGACGGCCCGCGGCGGCCTGGTGGTGCTGCACGGCTCGCACGCCGACCGGCGGTCGTACTTCCTGTACGAGCACCTGGCCCGGCTGCTGCCGCCGGCCGGGATCGCGGTGCTGCGCTACGACCGGCGTCCTCGGGCGGACGGTCACGACGTGCCGCTGGCCGCGCAGGCCGACGACGCGGCGGCGGCCCTGGACGTGCTGCGGGGGCAGGTAGCGGACGTTCCGGTCGGGCTGTGGGGATTCAGCCAGGGAGCCTGGGCAGCGACGCTCACCGCCACCCGGCACCCGGTCGACTTCCTCGTGCTGGTCGGCTGCAGCGGGGTCAGTCCCGCCGCGCAGATGCGGTACGGCACCGCCGAGCAGTTGCGTCGGCACGGGTACGGCGAGGTCGACATCGCCGAGCTGGACCGGCTGCGCGGTGTGGCGGAGGGGTTCCTGCGCGGCGACGTGCCCCGGGCGACGGCCCAGGCGGAGCTGGACGTCGCGGTGCGGCGGCCCTGGTTTCCGCTGGTCCACCTGCCCCGAGAGTTGCCCGACGGGCCGGGCAGCTGGGCGGACATGGACTTCGACCCGGAACCGGTCCTCGCGAAGGTGTCCGGCCCGGTCCTGCTCTGCTACGGCGAGACCGACGGCTGGACGCCCATCGAGCAGAGTCTGGCGGTGTGGCGGCGCGCCGCACGCGACGCGGAGCTGACCGTGGCCCGGCTGGCCGGCTGCGACCACGCGCCCACCCTCGGTGGACGCGATGACCTGGCCGGCGTCAGCCCGGATTACGAGCGGGTCCTGCTGGACTGGCTCGGGCGCCGGGCCGTGCGGTGACGGCCCGGCGCCCACCGGGTCAGCCGTGCTTCTGCTGGCAGGGCACGCAGAAGGTGGCGTGCGGCAGTGCCTCCAGCCGCTCCACCGGGATCGGCCCGGCGCACCGCTCGCAGCGGCCGTAGCCGCCGTCCGCCATCCGGCGCAGCGCGTCGCCGATCTGCCCCAGGCTCTGCCGGGTGGCCGCGATCAGCGCGGCCCGGGTGTGCGCCTCGCCGGGGTCGCCGGTGTCGGCGGTGAGTTCGGTCAACCGGGCGGTCTGCGCCGCGAAGTCGTCGGTCAGCGTGGCCCGCAACCGGGTGAGCCGGTCGTCGTGCAGGTCGGTGCCCATCTGGGATCCCCTTCCAGGAAAAAGGAAAAGGGCCGAAGCCGGATGGCTTCGCCCTGGTGGCCGTACACGGATGAACGGGATCCGGGTGGGCCACGGTCCGTGGGGATCGGGCTCGGGAGGCCGTGGATGGGCGCGACGGAACGGGCGCCCGCCGGACGGGCGGGCACGGCTTCCGGACGCCGGCGGTGGGCAGCAGGGAACGCCGCCGCGGTGACGGCGGTCGCGGACAGCAGCCCGGCCGGGTACATCGGCCCACCATAGGCCAGCCCGTGCGGTTCGCCAACGGCTTTGCCGTACCGGACACCGCGCCGGGACGCACCGTCGCGGCGGCAGCCGTTCGGCCGGTCCCCGCCGCCGATCGGAACCGGCCGCCGGGCCGGGCGGACGAACGGGATGTCCGGCCACCGACAGGCCCGTTCCCGGGGACCGGCCGGCTGCGGTATTCGAGAGGTGACCCTCCGCACACACCCTGGACGAAGAGCGGAGCGCCGACGTGTGGATCACCACGGGAACCGCGCCGGAGGCCGTACCCCCGCAACGGGCCGGCTGGCGGCTGAGGCTGCTCGGCGGCTTCGCGCTGGACCGGGACGGCGAGCCGGTCGCCCTGCCGGCGACCGCGCAGCGGCTGGTGGCCTTCCTGGCCGTGCGCGGCGCGTCGGACCGGGCCCGCACCGCCTGGTCGATGTGGGCGAGCAAGCCGGAGGAACGGGCGTCGGCGGACCTGCGGACGGCGCTGTGGCGGCTGCGCAAGGCCGCGCCCGGGCTGCTCACCGACTCCACCGGCACGCTGGCCCTGGCCGCCGGGGTGGCGGTCGACACCCGCTGCCTCACCGGCCGGGGCCCGATCGACCCGGCGTTCCTGCGCCGGCACGCCGCCGACGGCTGCCCCGACCTGCTCCCCGGCTGGTACGACGACTGGGTGCTGATGCACCGGGAACTGCTGCGGCACCGGGCCCTGCGGGCCCTGGAGGACGCCGCCGGGGCGGCGATCCGGGCCGGCGACCCGGCCGCCGGGCTGGGCTGGGCGCTGGAGGCGGTCGCCGCCGACGCGCTGCGCGAGAGCGGCCACCGGCTGGTGCTCACCGCGATGCTGGCGGACGGCAACGTCAGCGACGCGCTGCGCCACGCCGACCTGGTGGTCCGGTTGCTCGCCGAGCAGCTGGGGGTGCGCCCCTCGGCTCAGCTCATGGCGCTGATCGAGGAGGCGCGCTCCCGGTCGGCGGTGGCCGCCGGCCGGGCCCGCGGGTAGGCGTCGAGCAGTTCGGCCAGCCGCGGATCGGGCTCCATGTCCAGCTCCCGGGCCAGCAGCCGGCGGTAGATGTCCAGGCCACGCCGGCCCTCCACCCAGTTCCCCTCGGCCAGGTGCGCCTCCAGCAGCACCCGCTGGGCGCTCTCCCGCAGCGGCTCCGCCCCGGCGGCGGTCAGCGCCACCTCGACGGCCTCGGCGCAGCGGCCCGCGCCGACCAGGCGCCGGCTCATCGCCTCCATGCCGTGCAGCACCCGCTGGCGGACGCGCTCCCGTTCGGTGAGCACCCAGTCGTCGTACCAGCCGGGGAGCAGGTCGAACAGGACGCCGCCGGTGGGCAACGCGGTCAGGTCGGCGCCGGCCGGGCGGCCCGCGATCAGCCGGCCGGCCCACGCGGTGACCAGGTCGATGTCGACCAGCACGCCGGGCCGGAACGCCAGGTGGTGCCGGTCCACCCCGATCAGCCCGACGTGTGCCTGGTTGAGCCGCCACAGCGCCGAGCGAAGGTTGCCGGCCGCGCGCGCGTCCGGGGCGTCCGGCCAGAGGGTGGCGGCGGCGTGGCCCCGGTCGAGGCGGCGGCGGTGCAGGGCGACGTAGACCAGCAGCCGCTTGCTGCCCTCCGGCACGTCGTACCAGCGGGATCCGTGGCTGACCCGGACGTCACCCAGCAACCGCAGCACCGGACCGGCCCCGGCCGGCTGGTCGGCGACGAGGGCGTCGACGAAGTCGGCGGTCATCCGGGACCTCCCCTGCGGCGCGGGCCTGCCCCGGCAGGGTAGAACGCGCTGCGTCACCCCGGCGTCACATCGCGGCGGCCCTCACGGGGTGACGTCCCGGCCGACCAGGATGTCCAGCCGGGCCGGTTCGGCCGTGTCGTTGGTGAAGGTGAGGCTCGCCGGGTCCGCGCCGAGCAGCCGGGCCGCCCCGGCGCCGAGGAAGGCGTGCGCGCCGTCGAGCGCGATCGCCGTGCCGTCGATCTCGTACGACAGGTCGGCGCTGGGCGTCGCCGGCACGATCAGCACCATGCCCACCCGCTCGGTGCCGGCGGGCACCAGGTCCACCTGCTGGCTCTCGCCGGCCGCGATCTCCACCGAGACCTTGTCGTACGCCTCGACGTCGACGACGCCGGTGGCCGCGATCTGCGGCCCGTGGGCCACGCGGACCTGGAGACTCCAGTTGATCTTCTCGGTCATGTGCCTTCCCTGGGTCGGGCGGTGGGCGTCACCGCGGTCGGTGCCCGGCGAGGATGTCCACCAGTCGGCTGCGCACCACCTCGACGACCGCGTCCGGCGAGGTCACCGCCCGGCTCTCCGGCCGGCCGCCGGCCAGGTCGACGCAGCTCGTCACCAGGGCGCGGAAGCCGAGCTCGTCCGGCCGGTCCTCGAACCACACCCGGACGACCACCACCCCACCGCGGTCGGGGTCAGGCGTTGTCACGGGAGGGCCTCCGGGGCAGGGGTGTGGTGCGCGGGCCGGCCCAGCCTGCCGCCCGCCCGTCACCGGCCCGTCGTCCACCGCGTCACCAGGACAGCGGCCGGAAGGCCCCAGGGCAGAGACCCGGGGCCGTCCGATCGTCACTTCTGCCGGTACGCCGTCCAGACCGCGAGGCTGAGCCCGACGGCGCCGGCGAAGGCCATACCGGCACGGAGGATGGCGTCGGCCAGCTGGTGGGTGCTGAGCCAGACGATGAACCCCGTCCAGCTGGCCACCAGCAGCGCGACCAGGAAGACCAGGGCGAACGACATGGCCCTGTTGCCGCCCGGGTCGCTGGGCGGCTGCTGCGACGGCGACGCCGGCAGTACGGTCATGGCTGTCGTCGCTCCTCTCCGGACCCACCGCGTCGTGGGCCACCCACGCCGTCAGCCTAGGCCCGGCGGCGCGGCGCCCCCGCCGGCGACAACAGCCCCCCGGGGCGGGCTTCGCGGGCCTGCCACGACGTCACGCTGGCCGGGCCGCGTGGCCGGCGGCCCGCAGGTCGAGCCGGGAGGAGCTGCCGGGCATTCCTCGGCTGCGCCCAGCTTCCACCTGTCGTCGAACAAAGTGGACCCGTACCCGTCCATCACCGCTGCATGCGGTCACCGAGTCCACCAGGAACGACATGTCGTCCGTGACGATCTCGCTCATCCCCTCTCCGGATCGACACGGCCGGGTGACGGCGCGGTGACGGGCGGGCGGCACAGTCGCGCCAGCGGCGTACGGCACGCCCGTGGAGTCGAGGAGTCGTCATGGCGGCAACGCTCAGCCACCCCGGGGTCTACATCCAGGAGATACCCGGCGGCAGTCGCACCATCACCGGCGTCGCCACGGCCGTGGCCGCGTTCGTCGGGCGGGCGCTGCGCGGGCCGGTCGACGTGCCGGTGGCCATCTCCTCGTACGCGGAGTTCGAACGCACCTTCGGCGGCCTGTGGCGGGACAGCGGCCTCGGCTACGCCGTGCGCGACTTCTACCTCAACGGCGGCAACCAGGCGGTTATCGTCCGGCTGGCCCGGGACGCGACCAGCGCGCAGCTCGACCTCAACGGGGCGCTCACCCTCGAAGCGGTCGGTCCGGGCGGCTGGGGCAACGGGCTGCACGCCGAGGTCACGCACGCGACCGGCGAGGAGGCCACCACCGTCGCCGACCAGCAGGGGGTGGACGCCGACGAGCTGTTCCACCTGACCGTCCGGGAGGGGCCAGCGGAGAACCCGGTGCTGGTCGAGACGTACCCGAACGTGACCCTGGTGGACGGACCACGCCGGGTGGACACCGTGCTGGCCGCGTCCCGGCTGGTCCGGGTCGGCACGTCGCCGGCGCTGCCCGGCACCGGCCGGCCGGACGCGGGCGGCTACGACGTGGACACCGCCGACCCGGCGGCCACCGGCGTCGACGGCACCCACCTGACCGCCGCCGAGTACACCGACGGCGGCGCTCTGGAGGGCACCAAGCAGGGCATCTACGCGCTGCGCGACGCCGACCTGTTCACCCTGCTCTGCCTGCCACCGTCGGTGCCCGACCAGGCCCTCGACGACACCGTGTGGGCCGACGCGCTCGACTTCTGCGTACGCCAGCGGGCCTTCCTGCTGGTCGACCCGCCGCCCACCGAGACCGCCGACACGGTCCGGGCCTGGCTCGGCGCCCGCGGGCTGACCGCCAACGGGCGCAACGGCGCCCTCTACTTCCCCCGGGTACGCCGGCCCGACCCGCTGCGCGACGGCGCGGTCCGCGAGTTCGCGCCCTGCGGCGCGGTCGCCGGGGTGATGGCCCGCACCGACGCGGCGCGCGGGGTGTGGAAGGCGCCCGCCGGGGTGGAGGCCGCCCTCGCGGGGGTGACCGGGCCGGCGCTCGCCCTGACCGACGGCGAGAACGGCAACCTCAACCCGTACGCGGTGAACTGCCTGCGCACCTTCCGGGCCACCGGCACGCTGGTCTGGGGCGCGCGGACGCTGCGCGGCGCGGACGTGCTCGCCGACGAGTACCGGTACGTGCCGGTGCGGCGGCTGGCGCTCTTCCTGGAGGAGACGCTGGTCCGCGCCACCCAGTGGGTGGTGTTCGAGCCCAACGACGAGCCGCTGTGGGCGCAGGTGCGCGCCTCGATCGGCGGGTTCCTCCAGGACCTGTTCCGGCAGGGCGCCTTCCAGGGCCGCACCCCGCGGGAGGCGTACTTCGTCAAGTGCGACAGCGAGACCACCACGCAGTACGACATCGACCGGGGGGTGCTGAACATCCTGGTCGGCTTCGCGGCCGTCAAACCGGCCGAGTTCGTGGTGATCGGCATCCAGCAGCGGACCGCGGCCGCGGCGACCTAGGAGGGGCGGGCATGGCCGAGTTCACGGTCAACGCGCAGCGCTTCGACCCGTACAAGAACTTCAAGTTCCGGGCGAAGTGGGACGGGCGATACGTCGCCGGGATCAGCAAGATCGGCACGCTGAAGCGGAGCACCGAGGTGGTCACCCACCGGCACGGCGGCGACCCGAGCAGCAGCCGCAAGTCCCCGGGGCGCACCGAGTACGACGCGATCGTGCTGGAGCGCGGCGTCACCCACGACCCGGACTTCGAGCAGTGGGCCAACAAGGTGTGGAACTACGGCTCCGGGCTGGGCGCGGAGACCTCCCTCGCGGACTTCCGCAAGGACATCATCATCGAGATGTACAACGAGGCCGGGCAGCTGGTCATCGCGTACAAGGTCTACCGGTGCTGGGTGTCCGAATGGGTCGCGCTGCCTGAACTGGACGCCAACGCCAACGCGGTGGCCATCCAGAGCATCAAGCTGGAGAACGAGGGCTGGGAACGCGACTACACGGTGGCCGAGCCCGCCGAGCCGTCCTTCGTCGAACCCTGACGGCCATGACCGCGCTGGACGACCCCGGCCGGCTGCTGGCGGTCTGGGAGGCCGCCGCGACCGCCCCGCCGGCCGCCCGCGGCCCGGTGCTGCTGTACGGCGCCGGGCTCCTGCCCGACCTCGACGCCGCCCTGGACCTGCCGGTCGGGATGGCCGCCGCGCTCGCCGCCCGGCTGCACGCCGACACCTTCGGCGACCCGGTCGACGCCGTGCTCACCTGCGGCTGCGGCGAGGCTCTCGACGTGTCGCTGCCGCTGGACCCGGTCGCCGCGCTGCCCGCCGGGGACACCGGGACGGTCGCCGACGGCACCCTGCGGGTCCGCGCCCCCACCACCCGGGACCTGCTGGCCGCCGGGCGGTCCGACGACCCGCTCGGCACCCTGCTCGCCCGCTGCGTCCGGGACGCCGCCGACCGGCCCGTGACCCCGGGCGAGCTGACCGCCGACCAGCGCCGGGCCGTCGACGCCGCCGCCGAGGAACTGGCCGGGGCGGCGGCCGTGCTGCTGCGAACCCGCTGCCCCGGCTGCGGGGAGACCGTGGTCGCCGCGCTGGACGTGGCCGAGCTGCTCTGGGAGCGGGTGGCGGCACGCGCCCCGGCGGTGCTGGCCGAGGTGGCCACCCTCGCCACCGCGTACGGCTGGGCCGAGGCCGACATCCTCGCCCTGCCGGCCGGGCGGCGGCGCGCGTACCTGGCCCTCGCCGCGGGGCGGGCGGCGTGAGCGGCTTCTTCGCCCGGATGGCGCAGCGGGCCACCGGCCGGGAGCCGCTGGTCCGGCTCCGCGCCCCGCAACCGTTCGAGGCCGCGTTCCCGGACCTGCCCGCCGACGTGCCGGTGGAGGCGCCCGCGTCGTGGCCCGAGCCCGCCGCACCGACGCCGCCGCCGTCGCGGGCGATCCCGGACCGGCCGGCCGCGCGGTCCGTCGCGGCGGCGGGCCGCACCGGGCCGGTGCCGGCACCGGTCGCCTCGGACCAGTCGCGGTCGGACCGGACGCGGGTGGACCGGACTCCGCCGGCCATGCCACCCGAGGCCGCCCCGGCCGTCCCGGACC
>NZ_JBSSLX010000003.1:0-76739 GCF_053890995.1 Micromonospora sp. I033
CGGCGGTGGGCCGAGACCAGCGCGGCGGCGGCGATGATGGCGCCGGCCAGGCCGGTCAGGGGCAGTGGCGGCGGCCCGCCACGCCTGGCGACCCGTCAGCGTGGCCCCGTCCGGGGAGAGCAGAACGGCGCTGGGTAGCCCGGGTTCCCCGTCGAACATCAGTGGTGCCCACGTGCCGTCCGGCCACGCTACTACGGCGCTGGTGCTGGCGCTTCCGCAGTCGATCGCCAGCCGCGCCTGCCCCGCTCGCATAGATCTCAGTCAAACACGAGGATCACGTTCACGTCACCCGTGAATTACTCACAGCCACAGACCAGGGGCCGCAGATCTGGCGGTGACGGACCACCGCAGCGAGGTGACCTACGGCGACGAAATCGGCGCAGCCACCGGACCTGGCCGACCCCGACTTGACCACCGACCGCACCATCAATGGACAAACATCCATCAAAAGCTCTTCTGGGAGGAAGTCATGAAGCCCGCCATCTACCCGATGACAGCGCAAGCACAAGCCGTAACGAACAGGTGGACGCAGGCAGCCTTGTCCTGCGAGCCCGCCGACCATGCGCGGGCCGAGGCCGCGGCCCGGCTCGCCTACCAGGCGGCCGGGCAGCCCGAGCCGTCCCGTTTCCTCTGGTGCCCCTCTCCCCCAGCCGCCGTCGAACAGCTGCGACGCCTCCTCCAAGGCGGACACACGTCGCTGGTCACGTCGGTGCGGCGCGGCAACCTCAACCGGTCGCTGGCCGCGGCGCGAGCGCCGATCTGGGACCGAACCAGCGAGCTCGACCGGTTCACCGCGTTCGGGGACTTCCACCACTTCATGGAATGGACCGGCTACTACGGCGAGCAGCGCTACGACGGCATCGAAGCCCGCTACAACCTCATGGAGTACCGGTATCGCTGCAACCCGGTCACCGAGCCTGAGCGCAGCGCTCTCGAGCCGGTGCTGGAAGCGGTTCGGCGGGTGTACGACCTAGTGCATGGCCCGATCTGGGCGACCATCGACCGCAACCTCACCGCGAGCTACACCATGCAGCCCGCCTGGTTTTGGGACACCGACAGCAGCATCGTCGATCAGAACGACGAAGGACACGGGGTCATCCGCTACTGCCTCAATCCCCGCGACTGGTTCTTCGAACCAGCCTGGAACTTCTACCCCGACTGGCTCCTGCTCGCCACCATCGACACCTACCAAGGGGTCCTCGGCACCACGCCAAATGCGGCCTGGGAAGGATGCAGGGACGTGGCTCTTGCGGCCGGGCCCTGGTGGCCACTGACCGACGTAGCCGTCATGAGCGAACGGCCCACCACCCTCCGGGTCAACGCGCATGGGCAGCTTCACGCCGAGGACGAGCCGGTAGTCCTCTGGCCCGACGGCAGCCAGATGTGGGCACGCGACGGCAAGGCGCTCCCGCCACCGTGACCCGCCGACGAAAGTAAATCGCAACGGACAGCCCGCCGGCTGTTTCCTCCGCGGTTGGGCATCCAGCTACGGCAAGAAGTCACATCCGTCGGTTGAACGTGCCCAGCTGAGCTTTGTCGGGCGGGTGGATTTGACCGACGACCCCTTGTTGCCAATCGTAGCTACCCCGCGGCATTGGGCCGCGTGCCCCGGAAAGACGTGGTGTCCGTACGCAAGGACCATCTAGCCGTTGACCACCTTCGCCAGCACGGTGGAGACGACGTCCGGCAGAACGGGGATGTCATGCTCCATGAGCTCGTCGCTGATGTCCCGAGCGGTAAGCGCAGGATCTGCGTCATGCAACCTGATGATCAGCTTGACGACGTACTCGTCGAGATCGTCCGCACCTCGGATGATGCGGGAGGGCTTGTAGTAAGGGTCCGTGTGCCCGTATGTCATGGCGCACCTCCAGCCGCGGCCTCTCGACGTTATGAGCGCAGGCGGCTGCTGATCCAGGACACCTTTCTGTCACGGTGGCGCCGCGCAGTTGCACGTTCCTGCCACGGATAGGGTGCTTGCTGCCCGGTGGGGATCTCGGGGTCGGGGAGAGGCAGGCCGGTCACATGGTCGATGTCGCAGTCGTCGACCCGTTGCCCGTGTTCCGGGCTGGCGCAGCGGCCACGCTGGCGGCCGCTGCGCATGTCGTCGAGCAACCATCCGATCTGCTCGCCTGGGCGCGAGAGCATCCGACCTCGGTCCTGGTGCTGACCCTCGGGTCGGAACGGGATTGGTCACTACTGACCACTGTGACTTACCGCTACGCTGCCGTGGCCGTGGTCGCGCTGACCTCCGACCCGATTCCAGCCGTCGGCGTCCGGGCGGTATGGGCGGGAGCCCGTTGCGTTCTGCCCCGCTCGACGTCGCTGGAAGCTCTACGGCAAGCGGTGCAGGCGGCAGCTGACGGCGTGTCCATCCTGCCAGCCGAGGTCCTCCGCGCTTTGGGCGGGCATGAGGGTGCGGAATCCCTGAACATGCCTCGACCGTTGTCGGAGGAGCAGCTGTCGTGGCTCCGTGCTCTTGCCAGGGGCAGCACGGTTACCAGACTGGCATCCATGGCCGGTTACTCGGAACGTGCGATGTATCGGCTGCTCCGTAGCCTCTACGCGCAGCTCGGCGTCCGCAGTCGTACCGAGGCCCTCATCCGGGCGCAGAGTCTGGGTCTGATCGACCCGCGGTGATTCCGCCCCCGAAAGACGTAATGATCGGGTCCAGCGTGAGCGCGGCGGACTGTTGCCTGAGCACGACTAGCATCTTCAGCATCCGGCGAGCCATGCCGGGGGGACGCCGGGTCCCGGCCTGGTGGAACACCTCGGTCGCGGCGGCAAGCGGGTCGCCGCGGCAGACATGCAACCCACAAACGGCGAACCCGATGAAGTCGAGCGCTGCGAAGTCCTTGGGGTCGCTCCTGTGTATGGCCTTCGCCTCGTCGAACAGTTGAACGAAATCCGTCCGTGCCGCCGGGGGATCGTTGCGCAGCCGCGTCAGCGCACGAATGGCAATAACGATCAACGCATCCCCGTGAGCTCTGCTGCGCGCTGCGGGCACGATCGCCTGCGCGGCCTTGTTCGGTCGCCCCGCGAGCAGGTATGCAAGGGCAAGGGTGGTTCGCGCCCTGCGGAACACGCGCCGGTCGCCGTCCACCAGTGCCCGTTCGCTGCTGCTCTCCGCGATCCTCACCGCTTCCGCCACGACGGGTAAGCGATCATCGATGGGGTCAATGGCATCGAGAAGACGGGTGGCAGTAGCCTCGGAGCACTCGGCGACCAGTTGGCCGGTCCTTTGAACCTGCTCGATGAGCACGAGGGCCGTCGTGGCGTCGCCCTGCTCCATCGCGCTACGCGCTCGCGCAAGATCCAGCCGCGAGGACTCCAGCGGCCCGAGTTCCTTTAGAACGCGGGCTTGGTCCTGCAGCGAAAACGCTTTTTCGTACTCGCCCCACCGCAGATGGCAGTCAGCGAGACCGTTCAGCGCTTCCGCCTCACCCTGCCCGTCGCCGCTCTCCCTGGCACGCTCGATCGCTTCCTGGTAGCGGCGTTCCGCGCCTGCGGTGTCGTGCAGTAGCCACAATGCGTGGGCAAGGTTGCTGATCGTCAGCGCGCGATCTTTGGGCTGGCCGGCCGACGCCGTCAATTCGACGGCACGTTCGAACATGACCCGGGCATCCTCGAACCGCCCCTTGTCGACGTAAATCTGCCCGAGCCCGTTGCACGTCACGAGCTCGGCCTCCGGTCCGAGACGGCCCTGCAATCGCAGGCGCGGACCGAGGAGCAGTTCGTGGCGATTGAACTGCACCAGCAATGACTGCAGATCCTCGACCCGACCGAACGCGCGCCGGTACCGCCCCGCTGTCAGCAGGATGTCAATCTCATGGAGCAGCGGATCCAGTTGCTCGACCTTCGTGACTGTTTGTCGTCCGCGGTCGGCCATGACCTCAGCGGCAAGAAGCAGCAGCGCCTCACCTCGACGTGGCATGGCTGCCAAGACGAGATGCCGGTCGGCATCGCGGACATAGAACAGCCCGGCCGCCGTGTCGATGATGCGCCGCTTGACGAGCCACTGGAGCACATTTTCGACGCGCTCCTTGCCATACTCCGCGGGTAGTAAAGCTCGGATGGCCTGCTCGTTCACCGGGGTACCGAACGCAGCTACTGCCTCCAGCACCTGACGCGCCATCGGGTCAAGGGACTCGATGATCCGGTCGAAGACGAATCCGGGCACGCGCGCGACCGGCACGCGAGTGAGCCCGTCGACGACCTCGCCAAGTGATGTGTGTCCGCGTACGCCGAATGTCATGATCAGCTCTGCGAGCCGCGGAAGCCCTCGGGTGAGCCGGTGTGCTTTCGCGACGACCCGGTTGGGCGTCGACGCGGACACGAGATCACCGTCGTGGTCCAGCTGGCGCAACAGCTGCCCGAATTGCTCCAGCAGAAGGCCCTCATCGATGCGGACGTGTCTGGCCAGCATGGCCCAGCTGTGACCGGGGCTCGCGCGCGGCGGCTCGCGGCAGATCAGCACGACTGTAATTCTGTGCTGCTTGCGGCGGGCGTAGAGGCGGTCGAAAACGTCCTCCAGCTCCAGATCGACCAGGCGATGGGTGCTGGGGTCCTGGAGGTGATCGGCTGCGTCCAGCACGATGATTGCTCGGGCACCGCGGGTCTGCTTGATCGCCCGGTCGATTTGCATGCGGAGACCTTCGTTCGCCCCATCCCCTGGTCGCGCCATTCCCGGTTCACGGCCGGTGAGCACAGAGGCTCCGAGCGGCGAGTCTCGCTGCACCAGGTGGTACCGGACGACGGGCGCCTCCCCCCGCTGCCCATCGAGGTCCTCGACGACCCTAGCCAGTTCGCCGCGCACGAGCGTCGTCTTCCCCACTCCGTCCGGCCCGCTGACTATGACGATGCCCGGCTCCTCCCGAGTCAGCTCCGCCCGGACAGCGGCGGCCTCGCGATCGCGCGGCACCCAAGCGGAAGCTGCGCCATTCACGGGGGGCGGGGCACTGCCAACGGACCCGGCTAGTCGGTGACCGAGGGCGGCTGCGAGCTGATCAATCTCCTGTTCCAACCGGCCGGCTTGGCGCAGGTGAAAGTCGCGGTCGCCGCGACTCTCGTCGCGCAGCTGGTCGCGGTGGTAAGCCAGACGATGCCGCATTCGCTGCAACCGACCGTCGTTGGTCTCGCGGAATCTCAGCGCCCGCCGCAGCGCACGCAGGCCAGCGTCACGTCCCTTGCTGAAGTCGACCGTGAGGTGACCCCACGTGCGCTCGAACTCAGTGCCATCCGAGTCAATACGCAGGTTGACGACCTCGAGCCCCTTGGCCTGTGCGAAGTCGAGTTCCCGTCGGCACACCCGAGAGTTGACCGCAAACCGGGAACGCACGAACATGACCAGCTCGCAGGTCTCCAGCAAAGCTGGGATGCTCTCAACCCAGAGGGTGCCGATCGCGAGACTGAACTTGTCGAGGTGCGGAGTTACTCCGAAGCCTCCATTCTTGAGCTGCCGGTACAGCCAGTTGGCAAATTCGGCGTCGCCGTGATTGTGCGAATAGCAGATGAAGACACGTGTCACGGCTTCGCCGCCTTGGGCAGCGGCAGATTCAACGGGATGACATCCGCGGCCTCAGGCACCTGCAACTGACGACGGACCGCGGCGTAGAAGGCAAGCAGCCCGTCAAGCGTCCGACTCCGTGGGGTGACGGCACCGAACTCCGCCGCACGAGGATCGACACCGGTTAGCGCCTCGGTTCGCAGAGCCCATGCATCCCGGACAACGGCACGAGCGGCCTCCTGCGTCGCGCGACTGCCGAGCAGCCGGACCTCCGCCATCAACTCCTGCAGTGTGCGATGCTCAGTGTCGAGCTCCTGCCGCAATGTGCGTCGCTGGTCTGCGTCGAGGTCCGGCGTCGCCTCCTCACTGAGGTCTACGAGGCGACGGGTGCAGGCCGCGAACTTCGCACACGCCGTGTGAAGTGTGACATCCCAGCGAGTGCGGAGCGCCGCGTTAGCGCGGAACCTCTCCAACAGGAGCGTGGGGAGGAAGCCAATGCCCGCTCCGACGACGACGGGAATCAAGGGAATTAGCAGCTTGGCCCAGGTGTCGCCCATCGGCACCTCCGCGATGACGATAACCCTGCGTCAGAGACACGCTACCTTGCGCAGACGACCCCATCTTTCCCAAGGCCAACCGGGGGCGCAATGGCTCACCACCAGACAACTTCCCGTCTACGCGACGGGCGGTGGAACGGAGCGTCCGACGCCTCGGGCCCAGAATCTGGGGTGCGCTCGGGCATGATTCCTCGATGCAGGCACTTGTGGACGGCCCACCGCCTGTCTGTTACGCCAGCATCCGCTGGGACCCCCGCCGTCCCATCCGACTTACACCTCCTGACCGCAGCGTCCAGTGGAAGGCACCGAGATCCCCGGCGCCGCACACCGTCTCGATCACGCGGACAGCCCATGCAGGCGGCCCACGAAGGGACGCCTGCCGGAAAGCCAGCGGGGGTGCATGTCCTGGTAGTGAAGCGGGTCGACGGCTCCCGGGCCATCGAGGATTTCGACGAGTAGGACAGCGTTCGGAAGCCGGAATGCCCGAGCCGTGATCTCGGCAGCGGTGCCGGTGGCAGGTGGGATCGGGGCCAGGTAGGTCCCCAGCCGAGCTGAGCCGGCCAACTACCGACGGGGTGGGAGTCGTCGTGCATGCCGAGATCCCACCTGCTCGCATGACCACTCGTCGAGACTCCGGCCGAGGTCGGTGTTCAGGCGCTGGGCCACGTCAAGGCACAAGCCGGTCAGACGAAAGCGGTAGTCGAACCTCTAGCGATGGCGGTCGCCTCGAAGTCGGCGTCCATATTGGCCAAAGAGCCTATTGTGAAAATCTTGGGGTGGATGGTTGACTGCGGTGTGCGTTTGACCATTGTCGCCGATGCCAGCGCCGACGCCCTTGCCATGAATTCTCTCTATGGATGGCTGTGCGCCGATCACGATCTACGTAGGCAGATTTCAATCTCCCCTATTGCGGCGGGCTCGCGTACCCAGATGGGCACGGTAGATGTCCTCAACGTGGTGCTTACGCATACGGTCGCAATTGGAAATCTGATCCTCGCCTACCTCACGTGGCGCAGCAGTCGTCCCGCGAGTCCGCATGTGTCGTTTCGCGTTGGCGGGGTTTGCGTCACCGTCCTGGACGACTCTCCGGGCTCGGTAGCTGCCGCTACCCGCGCGATTGAAGCTGCCATGGCCGTCGAAGGGAGCTCCGATGACGCTGCCTGACCCCATGGCGTCCCGTGCGGTCCTTATCGGCGCCGCCAGCTATGACGCACTAGCAGCCCTGCCGAGCGTGCAGAACAATCTCGATTCACTACGTGGTCTACTCTGTGACACTGGCGTCTGGGGTCTGCCCGCAGAAAATTGCACTGTGCTGCAGGATCCCGGCAGCGTTGGCGAGGTGCTAGAGGCGATCGACAGCGCGGCCGAAGCGGCAGAGGACACCTTGGTGGTGTACTACGCGGGTCACGGCCTCACTGAACCGAACACCTTCAACTTGTTTCTGGGACTCCCGGCCGCGGACCTCGACCGCTTACACAGAGCGGTTCGTTACGACGATGTCCGCCGGATCGTCACGCGTAGCGGGTGCATTTCGAAGGTGGTACTGCTTGATTGCTGCTTCAGTGGGCAGGCGATGGTGGGCGGCATGTCCGGTACCGGGGAGATCGCCGACAGGGTCCGCGTCGACGGGACGTACCTGATGACGGCATCCGCCGAGACCGCGACGGCTCTCGCTCCGGTCGACGAAAACCTGACCGCATTTACCGGCGAGTTGGTCGCGCTCCTGAATCGGGGCCTGGAGGACGGCCCGGAACTCCTCGATCTGGACACCATCTACTGGCACGTGCGGAACGAACTGGCCGCCAAGGGCCGACCGATCCCGCAGCAGCGGGCACGCAACGATGGTCGTACCATCGTGCTGGGCCGCAACCGGTGGGGCGCGCATCGCGCCGACCTAACCGATCGCACCCCGCGACTGTCACTGCCGCAGCCTCCCGAGGATCTCGCGCACGCCGTCGGGCTGCGTCCTCGGGCGCTTTTGTCTGCGGTGGCCGATCTCCGCGACACCGGCCGATCTGTCGACGCTTCTCGCCTGCTGGCTGCAGTGGGGGCGTGGCGTGGCGGCCAGGAGGTAGCCGCCGTGCTCGACGAACTGCGTCGAACCACCTGGGCGACGGCCGGCGCAGCGGCCGTCGTCGCCGGCGCCGCCCACAGGCCAGGGACTGAGATTGTAGACCTGGTCGAGGTGTTCGAAGGCATCAATCTCATGGCCGAGATTGACCAGCTGACTGCAGCCGTCGCCGCCACCAACGCAGATCAAGTAGCCGCCGTGTCCAGAGTGCTCTCCGCACACCACCGGGAGCGGGCCGACGCCCTGCTAGACGCTGCCGTCGCCGCGCGGCAGGGCGCTCCGTCATCGATGATCCTGCTCGTCGGGGCCCTGTGGACGACCGGCCAGCAGGCGGCGGCCGAGAGGATGCTCGACCGAGCCGCCGCGCGGATGGCGTCGGCCGACGCCGCCTCTGTGGCCGATGCAATACGCGACGCCGGCATCGAAGGCGCCGCCTTCCGCTTGTACGCATCCTGTATCGACGTCATTAAGCGCCGCCCGCCCAGTGAAACCGTACCGCTGGCCGCCGCGATGCGAGCGGCCGGACAAGACGACATCGCCGACCGGCTCGTCGAAGCGACGGTCGAGGGATGCCAGGGCGGTACAGAGATGATCGATCTTTTGGCGGCGCTCTGGACTGCCGGCATGGCCTCGAGTGTCACGACCGCGCTCCACCACGCGGCGCGCCGCTTCGCCGACGCAGACCTCGTGCAGCTCGCCGAACGGATACGGGAACACGAGCATCCAGACGTTGCCCTCACGCTGCTCACCACCGCGGCGGCCGGACGACCCGCAGAAAGTACCGTCGCCTACGTCGAGGCGCTGCGGCAGGCGGGTCGGCCAATCGACGCGGTGACCCTGCTCACGGCCGCTGCCGAGGTGTCCAGCATCGAGGACCTTGTCGCAGTCTCGTCCGGGTTGGAAGAGGCCGATCTCGGGGACTGGATAGACCGGTTCCTCGCCGCCGGTATTACCGGCCGTCCGGACCGCGCGGCGGCACTCCTCGAGCTGGTATGGGCCTCCCCTAACAGCGTTCGCGGCAGCATTCGTCGGGCCGTCCGCCGGGCTGTCGAGAAGCAGCCTCTGGGTGACCTGATGGCCACCGCCGTCCTGCTCAACGAGGCGGGGCGCTCGAATCTCGCCCAGCATGCTTTGTCGCTCGCGGTTAGTCGGCACGGCGAGGTCGACGCCGTCGTCTTCGCCAACGCCCTAGGTGACCACGTCGCCGCCGACCCCGGTTTCGTAGTCGAAGTCGTTGCACTTATCCCAGAGCCGGCCTTCCTCGATGCGCTGTTGCGCGAACTCACCCAATACGGTGGTCTCCCGCAAGAGCAGGCATTGACGGCCCTGCTTCAGACCGGACGCCACAGAGCCGTCGCCGATGCCCTGGTCAATTTGCGTGGCACGTCATCCGGCGGCGTCATACCCGCATTCTTGACCGCAGCGGCCGGAATACCGCCCAGCGACGTGCTGGAGTTCACACGGTATCTACTGTCAAGACCGGGAGAGCAGGGCAGAGAGGAGGCCAGTGCCGTCCTAGAATGCGCAGCCAGAATCGCCAACGTCAACGCGCTCGCCGAACTCATACAACTTCTCGTTGGAGCCGGCCGGTCCGACGACGCCACCACGGTCATCGCAGCCTTCCGGCGGTACCGGGGGCACAGCAACGAGTGCTTCCTCCTGGCGTCGCTTCTCAAGCAGAGGAAGCAGGACCGCTGGTGCGAGATGGTTCTCGCGGACCGGCAATGGCTTCCGACGAGTGCTGTTGGCGACCCCAAGGCGGCGGCGATTGCCGAAATCATTCACAACGAAGGGGGAGCCCGAGGCCGGTGCTACCGCTACCCCTTCGAGCAGCGACACGCGGAGCGCATCCGACGATCGCTTGAGTTGAAAGATGCGTCGCTGCTTCTGGTCATCGAATGCGGCACCGCGTTCTTCGGAAATTACCTCGCGCTGACCGACAGGGGGCTCGTGTACGGGCGGGGACTTCGCCGCCGGTCGACGTTCACCTACGGCGACCTTGCGAAGGTCACCCTTACCCGGCGCGACTTCTACACCATCGACATCACGGCACATGGCCGCCGCGACTGGTTGTCGCTTAACAGCAGCAACGTGGACGCCGGTTGGGTTGTCGGTCTACTCGGAAAAATCACACGCCTGGTCGCCAACTTCCCTCGACCGGCAGCACCATCACCGCCGAACCCCGGAGTGTCCGAGAGGTTCTCGCGCCCACGGTAGCGGGCGCCCTGTCTCTCGGCACACGCAACGGGGTGACCGTCCGGCACGACGGAGCCGCCTACCCTGTTGGTGTCGGTGCCGGGGGGCGGATTACCGTCCGAACCGTCACTGGGCTTCTTCGAGGAAGTCCGCATGCTGGGCTTCGTCCCACTCCCGCATGCTTGGGTACCGGTCTCGGCAGTACCGCCGGTGCAGGTGATCGACGAGCTGGGTCCGCTCGTCGTCGTTCGCCAGCCGCAGTCCACGGTCGTCGTTGTCCGCTCGCAACACGGCACCACCGTCGGGCTCGACAGTCAGGGTGATTTCATCGTCGCGCGGATCAGGAGCACGAGCGGCCAAGTACGCGAAGTAGATGTAGCGGTAGTCGAACTCGGCGTGGCGGTCGTGCACCCAGTTCAGCCATTGATCGACCTGCGCCAAGGTCCACGGTTCCATACGTCCCTCCCCTAGGTCCCCGCCGGGGCTACGCCACTCCCCTGCCATAGGTCCAAGGCTATTGAATGGCCGCACTCACCCGTGCGGACGGCGCGGCCACGTGGCTCGCCCACCGCGACTGTTGTCGCAGTCGGCAGTGGTGGTGGAGGAGGCGGCAAGCCTGGGGTTGAGCTTGCCGCCCGTTGACCACGTCACTGGCATCCGGCCATTTGCCTCCTCGCCTCGGAAGCCCGCACTTGCTTTCCGGTCGCAGCCCGCCCGGTGGCCGCTCGGGGCTATGAGCGCGCGGACTCCATGGGGCGTCAGGAGCTGCAGGTGTTCAGCATGCTTTGCAGGGCTGACTTCTCCGACGACTGCAGGGTCAGACTCCAGGTGTACTTCACGGTGATCCACATTTTGCTGTAGGTGCACCGGTAGGACGACAGGGGCGGCTGCCAGGTGGAGGGGTCCTGGTCGCCCTTGGCCTGGTTGACGTTGTCGGTGACGGCGATCAGCTGCGGGTGGCTGAGGTCGTTGGCGAAGCTCTGCCGCCGGCTGGTGGTCCATCCGTTGGCACCGGAGCGCCAGGCCTCGGCGAGGGGCACGACGTGGTCGATGTCGACGTCGGAGGCGGCGGACCAGGTCGCGCCGTCGTATGGGCTGTACCAGCGGCCCGACACGGCGGCGCAGCTGCTGTCGGTGACGACGGAGGTGCCGTCGCGCTTGAGGACGGTTTCGCGGGTGTTGCAGGTTGCGCTGATGGTGATCCAGTGGGGGAACAGGTCGCGGGAGTAGCCGCTCGTCGAGCCCTCGGACTTGACGGTGAGGGCGTTGAGCTGCGACTGGGCGGTCGCCTTGGAGGGGATTCCCGGGGGTGTTGCCAGTGCCGGCGCAGTGTCCACGGCGAGTAGGTAGGCGCCGGTCAGGGCCACGGTGGCTACGGCGGTGAAGGCTCGCCGCCGCAGCGAGGTTGGGGGGACTTTCGGGTGACGGGCATGAAGGCCTCCTCGGCAGCGCGATGAACAGCGACCATCTCGGCCGAGCATGTCCATCGAAGGTCGCCTTTGTGAAGAGGGAAAGAGGCTTCTGCGAATACTGGCCCGTACCGGCCTCCCTGCGCCGCCCCCGGTGGCCGGGCAGGCGTGTCTGTTGCTGCTGGCGGGTTGGCGCGTGTCGACATGGCGACGGGGCCGCGGTTCGCGGCTCCAGCGGCGTCTTACAGTGCGACTCTCAGGCTGGTAGCACACGCTTGGAGCGAGGGTCGCCCAACGACCTGATCGTCATGACGTGGAACGTGGAGAACCTGTTCGGACCCGACACTGGCGACACGCCGGCGGCAGAAACCTACGCCGCGAAGCTCGCCTATCTCGCCGGACTCGTCTCCGGCACCGGCGCGGACGTCGTCGCACTCCAGGAGATCGGCTCCCCGACAGCGGCCGAAGACCTCCGCGCAGCCCTCCGCAGCCCTGGCAGACGGTGGTATCCGCCCACCCGGACAGCCGAGACATCCGCGTCGCTGTCATCGCCCGCCACGCCCTCACCGAGGAAGCGCAAATCGTCGCGCTGCCGCAGGCCGGGCTGCCGGCGGTCCCCGACGTTGACGGCGGAACCCTCACGCACCTGGGTCGCGGGGCGGTCCAGGTGCACGTCGACTGCGACGGCCCAGGATTGCGGCTGCTCACCGCCCACCTCAAGAGCAAGCCGCTCACCTACCCCGGCGGGCGGCGCTACCCACCCACCGAAGACGAACGCGCCCGCGGCGCCAGCTACGCCCTGCTACGCCGCACCGCCGAGGCCGTCGCGCTGCGCATGCACCTCAACGAGGTCCTGACCGCGGCCGCCGTCGACGGGCAGCCGGGCATGCCGACGATCCTGAGCGGCGACCTCAACGACGGACCGGACGCCGTCACCACGGTGCTGCTCGACGGCCCCGCGGACGGGGACGTTCACCGCCCAGACAAGGGCGACGCGGTCCGGCTGTACAACCTCGGACGACGCCTGCCCCCGCCCGCGCCTACTCCCGCATCTACCAAGGCCGCGGGGAACTCATCGACCACATCCTCGCCACCCGCGACCTGCAACTGCGCCTGGGAAGCATCGACTGCCTCGTCGACGACATCTCCTCCATCGGCGCCTCCACCCGCAGCCGCGAGGCCGTCATTGTTCCGGATCACGCCCCGGCCATCGCTCGATTCATCGGCCTCTAGCGGGTGACGAGTCCGTGGAGAGCCGGATGCAGCGAGAGCTGCACGTCCGGTTCGGGAGGCGGGCCGAAGAAACGGACCGGACGAAAGCCCGGCACCGCGCTTCGGCCCGATCTCACTGGGGGCGCCTGAGCCGACGCGACGTCTGGCTGGTCCGCGAGACGCGCTGGACGGTGATGGCCCGGGCCGGGGACACGGAGTCCGGAAAGGTGCTGCGCTGGGAGTTCGACTCGGAACCCCAGGCCCTGGAGATGGTCGACCGCCTGCTGCGCGCCGACACCGCCGGCCAGTGGTGGGAGCAGGACCGCGGTACTCCCCCGCCGGCTGCTGACGCTGGTCAGACGCGCCGGGTCACATAGTGACGATTATCGGCGGCCTGGAGCCTGGGATGTGTCTGAACCCATCACGACTCCAGACTCGGCGCCTTACGTTCCGTTCGTGACGCCCCTTGGCTGCACCCCTGCTGCTCGGGAATCAGTACCGACGACCGCTTGCGCCTGCCATATTCGACTCGACCTGGCTCCTTAGTTGCTGCCAGCGTGCTTCAATACAGCCCGCCACCGCTGATCGAAATCAGCGGGCAGGCCTTCGCAGCATAGGCAAAGTATACGCCTATATTCTTCACCTCGCACCGCGTTGATGCACGACCTTTAGGTTTTTGCGAACCAGTTGGACGAAGGGATGATTATGGCCCAATATTCGCCGGGCATCGACTAACAACAGCTGCATTTCCGCGATCGCACGCCCTGTGCGACCGGTATCCATATATAAGCCCGCCAGGTTATTTCGCGTGGTCAGGGTATCCGGATGGTTGACCCCCAGCACTCGTCGTTGATCGGCGAGCAGCTGCTCATATTCAAGGATCGCCTCGGTCGCGCGGCCAACTGCCCCATAAGCGCCAGCAAGATTGTTACGCGTACCCAAGGTGTCCGGGTGCCCCTCACCCAACACTCGTCGCCGGTCGGCAAGCACACGCTCGAACTCGCCAATCGCCTCCGTTACTAGGCCCGCCGCCCAGTGGGCAGTGGCGAGATTGTAGCGAGACATCATTGTGTGCGGGTGTTCTTCATCCAACACACGTCGATGGGCGGCTAACACCTGCTCAAGCTCACAAATTGCCTCCGACACTCGGCCCGCTGCCCAATATGCGTGTCCAAGGTTGCCCCTGGTGATCAACGTAGAGGGATGATCCTCTCCTAGCACCCGCCCTTGGTCAGCGACCAGTTGCTCAAGCTGGCTAATCGCCTCGGTCGCTCGGCCCGCCTCGCGAAGGGCGTTTGCAAGGTTATTTCGACAAGTTAGCGTGGAGGGGTGTTCCTCGCCGAACAACCGCCGATAGTCAGCGAGCAGTCGCTCGAACTCCCGGAGCGATTCCATCACCCTGCCTGCGTTCCCATACGCACTTGCAAGATTGTTTCGCCGGACCAGGGCGTCTAGGTGATCGTCGTCCAGCACTTTCCGCTGGTCGACGAGGAGCCGCTCGAGCTCGCTAATAGCCTCGCTCACCCGACCCGCCTCTAAGTAAGCGATGGCTAGGTTGCTCCGCGTGGTGAGCGTAAGCGGATGCTCATTACCCAGCACCCGCCGATGATCGGCAATTAGCTGCTCGAACTCACTGATCGCCTCGGTCACCCGGCCCGCCTCCCGGTGGGTACCGACGAGGTTGGCGCGAGCGGCAAATGTATCGGCATGGTCCTCACCAAACACGCGCCGACGGCCGGCCAACACCTCCTCGAACCCGGCGATCGCTGTCGCGACATTGCCCTGACCCCGCAGGTAGAGAGAGGCCCGCTCTTGGAGTTCGAACATCGTTGTGTACCGGTGGTCGGCGGGCAGATTGCTACCGAGGGCTCTTATGTGAGGCAGGAGGGCTGCCCAGCGCGGCCAGCCCTCGACGTCGTTGATTGGATCAGTGGGAGCCGAGTTCTTCAGCTGATCGATAATCTGCACCTGCCAGGTGTCAGCCGAGCCGGTCGCAACAGCTGCATGACGGATAACAGCTTGCACCAGCCGATGGACCGCGACCGTAGTAGGCGTTAGCGTGACCATGCTGTAGGACGCCAGCGTTCCAAGCGCGCGATCAACCGCCGGCCGATCCGAAGCGCCTGCATGTAGCACCTCGCGGGGAAGGTTGTCAGGCGCAAGCCAGGAGAGCCTGTTCAACAGCGCCACCGCTATCGGATCCTGCTCGCCGATCCGATTGAAGGTCACTGACCAAACCCGAGCCACCAGCCGCTCCGTTGAAGCATCGGCGGCCAACTCCTGTAGCGTCCCGGCCGGATCACGGCGCAGATCCTGCAGATAGGTATCCATAGACACGCGGGCCTGCCGCAGATAGGCGCCAGCCTGCTGCAACGCCAACGGCAGGTACCCCAACTCACCAGCGAGCACCGCCGCAGTCTGCTGATCCTCCTGGCCTGACAGCGTCAGCAGCAGCTCAACCGCCGCCTGGGGGTTCAGCACGTCGACCCGCAGGCAGCCGTCCGTGATGTCCTCCCAGCCAACATCACGTCGGCTAGTGATTAGGAAATGCCCGTCCGAGGGCTGACCTAAGAGCGACTCGATGTCCGCGCGGTGTTCCACGTTGTCGAGGACAAGCAACCACCCAGGGTGGGTCTGCAGCCAGCCCACCGCCCACCGGGCCGCTTCCTGATCGGTTACCCATGCTTGCGAGTCCGGTCGTAGCCGGTACGTCAGTTCGGCCAAACCAGATTCGATCGCTGCTGGACTAGCCGCGGCCATCCACCACACCAACGTGTACCGCCGCCGGTTGGCATGGGCGTACTGCAGCGCAAGCTCACTCTTACCAACCCCTCCCAGCCCATGCACCGCTTGGGATTGCGCCACCACCCCGGAGCCCTTAGTCACCCGTGCACCCAGCCGCTGTAGTTCCTCGTTACGGCCGACGAACGCTCTCACAGGTGGCTTCGGCAACCGCACAAGACCTGGCACAGGGACGGACACATCCTCTGGCCGACCCAACGGTACTATCTGGGTCTGAAACGCCCGGGCGTAGTTGCCCGTTTGGACAATCCCTCTGTTCTGGCTGACGATCGCCGACTGTGCTCCCGTTGCACTCGGCAATTCTGCCGAGACGAAGGCGTCCGGCGAGCTCATCGTGGGCCGGGCCCCTGCCAGGCGGCACTACCGTCGCCAGTCTGCACAATCCCCGAGTTGTTCTTCACAGCCACTGCCCGGTCCCCCGTGACGATCGTTGTCACGCCAGACTCTCGCAAGAGCTCGGCTACGTCCGCCGCCAACTGGGAATCGGCGCCCATGGCCCGGCGCAGCTCTGCTCGCAACACCGACACGCGGTCCGCGTCCTCCGGAAGCTCGGCCAGCTCGGTCACCGCCTGCCGTACCGCATCAGCCGACTCATCGCGACGCAACACCCTCCGCAATAGCCGGCCACCCAAGCCCACCGTTGCTGATGCCGACGCCTCCTCCAACTTAGACAACACCGCCGAACCATAGGCGCCAACCGCTTGCACCACATAGGGAGCAGCTGCGGCGGCGACTACCGCTACATCCAGGCTCATCCCTCGCCCCCACCCCTCACGTCGCAAAACTCGACAAGCAACACAGGCAACTCGAGCCGTCACTAGCCCACATCCTTCACGGTCACGATCTCCTACGCCACGCAGGGCGGCGATGAAGGTGGTTGCTGAGTGCTTAACTCTGTTAACGCCCGCACTTGACAAGGCTCGTCGGCTTCTGTTGACGGAGGCGCACAAGAGCCGAAGGGCCCGAAGGGTGACCTTGGGTGGCGGGTCCGCACTTCCTGCGCACGTCGCGCGGTCACACCTTCCGGGCCCTCGTGGTGTTCTGGCCGCTGGAGGCAGGGCAGCGGGCTTCACCGGAGGAACGTTCAGCCGGAGCTGCTGCTCCCGGTCGGGCGGCCAGCCCGGGTCAGTGGCCAGAGCCTCGGGCCGCTGGGCAGATGCAGCGGAAGATCCGGTCGGTAGTCGTGCTGGTAGAGCAGGTCTCGGGCGCTCTCGGTGGTGACGACGGTGTACACCGGGTGGCCGGTCCGGTCGACCACCTGGTGGTGCTGGCGCAGCAGTTCGGCGGCGACCGGCCAGCCGTAGCCGGGTTGCACGGCCAGTCAGGACAGCCAGTGGTGCGGCGCGTCGGACCGGTAGCTGCGCACCGCGGCGTTGAGCTCGCCGAAGCGGGGAGCCGCCCGGCCCGCGAACGTGCTCAGGTGGTAGTCGCCGAGCGCCCATTGTTGCGCGTCCAGGTCGTGGCGCCGCCACACCGCGACCGCGGACCAGTCCCCCGCCACGCTGACGTAGCCGGTCTCGATGGCGTGGTCGACGTCGATGGCGAGGAGCCGGTGCAGGACGTCCGGCCGGTTGTCGGCGTCCGGCACCAGCCACTCGGCGACCGGGTCACGGGAGAGCGCGTCGACCAGCAGCGCGGTGACGGCGGGAACATCGGCCGGGCGTGCCCGGCGTACGGACCTGCTCATGGCGGTGTTCACCGTGAGCGCCGGTAGTACGGGTTGGGCGGCGGGAATGACGAGCGGACACCGCCGTTGAGCTGGCCGCGCCACATCGGCCAGAAGGATGGCCCGGCCGAGGTCGGCTGCATCGGCGGTCCGGCCTGGTAGCCGTGGCGGGCGTACAGGTTGCGGTTGCGGGGGTTGCTGGCCTCCAGGTACGCCGGAAGGTTCTCGGCGTCCAGCGCCTGGTGGGCGTGGGCCAGCAGCGTCGACCCAACGCCCCGGCTCTGTACGGCCGGGTCGACGCCGATGTAGGCAAGGTACGCGTGCGGCAGGCGCGGGTGGCGGGCTTCGAACATCGCGTCGAGCAGCAGGAACTTCGGCGCGTACTGGCCGGTGATTTCCTCCAGCCCGTAGAGGTGGTCGGGGTGAGGTGGGGGTGTCTCGTCGCGCTGGTACCAGATCGCTACCCCGGATAGGTCGTGGGTGGTGTCGACTCTGCCGTGGTGCAGGCCGAGGGCGAGCATGTACCGGAAGTAGCCGGTGAACACCTCTAGCCGGTCGGCGGGCTCCGGGACCGCCCATTCGGCGACCGTGCCGGTCGAGAACGCCTCCGCGAGCACGGGCAGCAGCGACGGTACGTCGTCGACGGTGGCCTGCCGGACGGTGAGATCGGTGCGGGTCGTGACCATTGGGAGCTCCTCAGGCGGGCTGGCGGACGGGATCGGGGGCGCGGAGGGGCGCTGTCGCGCTGTCGGCGCCGAGGCCGATCGTCTGGTAGACATCGGGCCGAGCGCGCAGCGTGAACGCCCACGCCAGCCCGGTCGCCGCGGCGACCGGGTAGCCGGCGGGGAAGATCCACCGCAGCGGGGAGGTCGGGTCGACTCCGAGCAGGGCGTGGAACTGCTCGACGGTGACGACGAGGATGGCGCCGAGGGCCAGGGCGGGCAGGAAGGGCGCGACGGCGGTGCGCCACATGCCGTCGCGGTGCGCGGTCCGGGTGAAGTAGCTGAGCACGGCGACCGAGGTGGCCGTCATCAGGATCAGTACGCCGAGGGCGCCGAGGGAGGTGAGCCAGAAGAACAGGTGCACGATCGGGTCGGCGTCGGCGAGCACGTACCCGGTGAGCACGGCCACGGCGAGGGCGGTCTGGAGGATGGAGCCGGCTTTCGGGGCGCCGGTGCGCCGGCTGGTTCGGCCGAGGACGCTGGGGAAGACCCGTTCGCGGCCGAGCGCGAACGCGTACCGGGCTACCGTGTGGTGGAAGGACAGCAGGGCGGGTTCCACCACGACAGCCACCACCTCCTCACCTACCTCCACCAGCACCCCACCAACCGACGCGAACACTCCCTGATCTTGTGCACCGCCCTGATGCGCGCAGCAGGGCTGGACCTCAACGAGCAAGGCGACGTCTGGGCACAAGTCGTCGAGCACCGCGCAGCACACCTCAACCAGGCACCCACAACCGATGACCCCAGGTGGGAAAAGTTCACCGGAGACGTTCGGAGCCTGCTGCTCGGCGCACCTCGCACCACCGGCGCCTGGCACACCGCATTCGCCAACGCCGGCGCAGCCCTACATCACCAACGGGAGCAGGGCACCCTCACCCGAGGCCTCCGCGCCGTAATCACACTGCACGTGATCTTCCACTGGAACAGGATCGGACTACCCGCCACCACCCAAGCCACCCTCGCCAAAGCGGCCCGGCACACCATCTTCGGCCTGCCCGATCCGCGCCTGCCAGATCGCATGTAGGCGCACCGGGGACGAGACGAGAGGTGCTACGGGCCACAAGCAAGGTCTCTGATTCGCGCGGGAACGGGCACCTGCTCCTTTCCCCGTACGATCACGGCAGGTGAAGGAGGCCGCATCGAGGTCCGGGGCGGCGATGTCCCCCCGACCGAGGACCGGCGAACGCGGACCTTTGCCAGACCCAGATCTTGAATAGCCAGGAATGATCATGTCGGTCACATGATCGGCACCTCGGGGGGCTAGCCTCGCTCACTGTGTTCGAAGCGGGCAGAATGAGCATGGGCAAGGGCTTCTCTGATCGAAGGGCTGGGCTGCAGACAGGACTCGCCCCCCGGTTTATGACGTGGGAAGGTTGAAAGGGCTCAGTGAGCGGCGACGATTCGGATCACCGCCGCGTCTTATGATTCCGTCATCAGGAGTAGCTCCTCGGCGATGGTCTTCAGGGCCTCGGGGGCGGCGGCTGCGAGGATGTGGGCAGGCATCAGCACCAGATCCTTTTGTAGCTCCGGCGGTCTTGAATCAAGAGGTGAAAAGACCGGCTGCCAGACCGGCGACCAGTCGGTGACCCGCAGGGCGGAGGCGACCGCCGCGCGGCGCCGGGCGAGGTCCTGAGCGGACTTGGCCACCGCCCAGACCCGCTCGTGGCGGTTGCGGAGTCTGGTGGCGAGGTCGGCGGCGTGAGCGCGCTCACCGAGGCGGACCATTGCGCCGATGAGTATGACGAGCGCGGCGTCATGCCACGGTTCGACATCGGTGGCGGGGGCCTGGGCCGCCTCGCGGGCCAGCCGGAGCGCCCGTCGCGGATCCCCGTTCGCGGCGGCGGCGTCCGCCAGCTCAGCCAGGAAGACCTCCGCCGGCCCACCATCAATGGCTCTGGCGGTCTGCTCCGCTCGATCGAAGTCACCGGTCAGCACCACGGCAAGGACACCGGAGTCGAACGTCACGACCGGGTTCGCCATGCGCCGGGCGACCTCCGTGGCGTGCTCCCGGTACGCCGGGGCGAGTGCCGCCGCCAGATGTGCCCGAACGCCGTCGGCATCGAGGCGGTCGCCGGCCTCTACGGCGAACCGTTCCAGGCGCTGAGCCATCTCCCACGCCAGGTCGACCTCCCCGCAGCCGCCCAAGGCCGTCAGCACCGGCGCCATGGCTGCCGCCCGCAACCATGGATCGGTCAGCGTAAATGCCTCCGCTTCCGCCCGGTTCGCCAGCTCGCGTGCCCGGCCGCTCTCGCCCAGCCGGGCGGAGAGCCCGATGGCCGGCGCCAGGCCCGAGACCGATTGGAGGTCACCGCTGAGCGCTCCGGAGACCTCGACGGTTTCGTCGATGAGCGCCCGAGCCGTCGGTACGTCGCCAACCCGCAACGCCGCCTCGGCGACGGCGCCGAGCGCGTCGAGCCGGAACCCTGGCTCGGCGATGGACATCGCTGCCGCTTTCGCTTCCGCCACGTCGGTTTTGGAGGCGGTGTCGACCACCGCCGTCAGCGCCCAGGCGCGCACGTACGGCTCGGTGATCCGCTGAGCGGCCCGCCGGGCCAGTTCGGGCTCGCCGATCGCCTGCAACGGCTGCACGAGGGTGGCCAGTTCGCGATCCATGCCGATCTCCGCCATGGTGGCCTGCTCGGCACGCTCCGCGTACTCGCCGGCGCGGTCCAGGTCCCCGGTCGCGGCGACGGCTTTGGCCAGTTCCGCCCACGCGTATGCCCGGTAGAAGGTCGGCTCGGCCGCGGTGATGATCTCCTCGATCCGATCGGCGAGGCGCCCGGCCTGGTCCCGCTCTCCGATCTCGAACAGGACGGTGACCAGGGGCGCCATCGCGAATCCGTGCCGGTCGGACCCGTCGAACGCGGCCTGGTCGCTGGCCTGCGCGGCGAACTCCCGAGCTCGGCCTCGATCGCCGCTCCTGGCGAGGGCGTGAGCGATCCCGATGAGGGCGTACGTGCGCCACCGCGGATCGTTTATCGATGCCGCTATCTCCTGCGCTCCGGCGATATCGCCGGCGGTCGCTAGCGGCCCGGGGAGAGCCCACGCGTCATGATCGTCACGCTTGCAGGAGCGGAACAGCTGCCGTACCCGCTCGTTGTCGCCGCAGAGCGCGTACACCTCCATCAGGCGGGCCATCGCCTCCACGCCCTCGGCGGCTTCCTCGGCCCGCAGCGCCAATTGCCGTGCCCGGTCCAGCTCACCGTCGAGGGCCAGCTCTCTCGCCACCCCGGTCAGGCCGTAGCTGCGCCAGCGCGGCACGGTGACGGAGTCCGTGATCCGCAATGCCTTCTCCGGGTGACCGTCGGCGGCGACCGCTCGTGCGACGCCCGCGAGCGCCCACGCCCGGCGGTCCGGGTCCGGCATCGACCGCGCGAGCGTCTCCGCCCGCTCGGGCAGACCGAGCCGGGCCCAGACGTGCGGCAGATTGACCTTGATGCTCTCCGCTCGTTTGGTGATGCGCAGGCGGTGCACCGCCACCCGTCCCAGACTCGCGAGGTCGCCGGGGGCCACGGTCTGGAGCATCTCCTGGACGGCGCTTATCTCCCCCAGCGCGGCGAAGTCTCCGCCGCTGGTGGTGAACAGGCGGTCGTGCCGCGCCCGGTCGGTGGCGATGGCGAGAATCCTGGGCAGGTCGCCGATCTCGTGCAGCAGGCGGCCGTAACCACGAAGCAGGTATTCCGGGGTCTCCGGCGGCCAGCCGCGGCTGCGGTAGCTGTCCGCCCACTCATGCAACCGCTCCCGGTGCTCCCGCAACGCGGCTTCCCCGAGGCGGTTGACCGCCTCCACCTGGATCTCTTCGTGTCCGAGCAGATACACCTCCGGATGGGTGTCGGGTCGCCAGTCGGCCGGTCGCTTGGCGAAACTGCGGCCTGTGACAGTGCGAAGGTGCTCCTCGACGATGAACACCCGGGTGCGCGTGAGTTCGGCGAGGTCCGGTCCGCTGAGACCACCTCCGGCGGCCGTGACCAGACCGAGCAGGTCCCGCTCCAGGTCCGACCCGAGCAGTAGCTGCCTGATCTCCCGGCGCATGTCCGTTTGGACCGCCGTCGCATGGGGCGAGGCGGCCAGGGCCCGCACGACCGACGGCCGTCGAAGGGGATGCGCCGCCGGCACGTCCTCGGGTACCGGCGGGTTCGGGCGGCCGGCGACGACGACCCGCACGCCGTCGGGCAACTGCTGCGGCAGCAACGCCGCGATGCTGTAGGCGTCCGGGCCTGCCGTAACCCCACGATCCTCGTCGAGCCCGTCCACGACGAGGAGGAGACGTTCACCCCGCTCCGCGCAGAGCCGGGCGGCGCGTGCCAGCCGGTCGCGGAACTCGACCTCGCCCGAGGCGTCGGTGACCGTCGGCATCGGCTCGTCGAGGATCTCCGACAGCTGGGCCAGGACGAACTCCAGGAATGCCGACCGGTCGGAGTGGCTCTTGAGCCGTGCGGTGATGAAGAACGAGACGACCCGTACGCTCGGTGGTGGGTTCAGCACGAACCACGACAGTAGCGCCGTCTTGCCCGACCAGGCTGACGCCTGCCACCACACGTAGGGTTCGCCGTCCGGCACGCTGCAGAAGTGGCTGAGCTCTTCCAGCTCGGTCTCCCGCCCCTGCAACGACGGCGGCGCTATCTGGGTGACCACGCTGTCGCGGTACAGCGACCGGCACGGCGCCGGCGGGTGCACGTGGATGTCGCCACAGTGCACGCCGGAGATGGCAACGCCACCGGCGCTGGCGGTGGCCGGCCCAGTGTGCGAGGCGTCGATCCGGCGTGGCATCACTGCTGTTCGTTGTCCTGGATTAGATGGTGGCGCCACTGGTTGCCTGCCCGCCGTCCGAAGCCTCGGCCCGACCGGTCTTTTCGATGTCGACGTGCTGGTCGGACAGGGATCGCCCCGGCCGCACCGCCAGCCCTGTGATCGCCGTCCCGGACGATCTCGCGACCGCCGGACCCGTGCCCGACACCCGGGTACTTCCGCTCGGCCGACGCAGTGCAGCCCAGATCGCGATGCCGACCGCGGCGACTGAAGCCAGCGCCGAGACCGCCCCGCCGAGCTTCCCTGCACTACTGTCGTCAACGAGCCAGAACACCAGACCCAGCACCGCCACTGCGGCACACGTCCCAACGAGGACCATGGTCGATCGCCTCATGACAGCCATTCTCGCAAGCCGGATCAACGATTGGCCCGCCCCTCATAGTCATCTCGAGCTACTGGAACGGCGCCTTCGTCTATCGCCGCCGCCCTGCTGGGCCATCTCGACCTGGACACCACCCGCGGATACACCTGCGTCTTCCATGACGAAGTGACCACCCGACACCAGCAGTTCATCACCCGCCACCGTGCGCTACGCGACGCCGCTCGCTGAATACCGCGACGTCACCGCCAACCAATGGGTCGAGTTTGAGAAGCGCCTCCAGCTACGCCAGGTCGCCCTCGGCGACTGCTTCCGCCCATACGGCACCCCATGCGCCCACGAGCATGCCTGCGTCCGCTGCCCCCACCTCCCCCTTACCATAGTCAAGCGCCTGCTCCGCCGCCAGCGCTGACGGATTACACACGTAGCCGGCTTGCTGCGGGCATAGCCGGCGAAGATGCGATTGACCCTGAGCCGGTGCTCCGCCAGCCGCGCCCGCCTCTTGCACCAGCACCTCGCCGGCGCATCGGTACGCGTGCCCGTTGCCACCGCCAGCTTGGGCCACGCCGCCTGGACCGATTTGAGCCGAGTCGGCGCGTTGTGGCAGCTCCGCGGCGAGTCCACTCAGCCTCGCGGACCTCGCACTCGCCTCTCCTCACTGGACCAATCGTCTCCACCCCGTGAGCTGAGCATGTCCGGCCGGAAAATCCGCATGCAGCCGTCCCGCCGCGCCGCCTGGCCGGCCTCCAACGCTCAGCGCGCTCGTATCGGGCTTCGGGGCGTGCGGTTCCTCGTGCCGAGTTCGATTCGGCCGCAGTCAGCGGCCGGCTGGAATGCCCGCCTCGCCTTTGCGACTTGACCTTCAGCGATAGGTGAGCGTGGATCACTAAACCCGCCGCTTGTACGGCGCGGGATGCCACTGGAAGCTCGGCCGCGTCGGTGCAGGACACCTACCCGTGGCCCCGACGGACGTAGGAGGTCCGACGCCATGAGCCTGGCCGTTAAGTTCGCTCTTCTCGCGACGAAAGATCTTGGGAAGAACGAGCGTGCCGTGGCTATCGCCATCGCCGCACACGCCAATCATGAAGGTAAGGCTTGGCCTTCCGTCGCCACCATCGCCAACTACGCCGGCTGCTCGGAGGGGACGGTGCAGCGATGCCTCACGAAGCTGGTGCAGCTCGGCCGCTTGGCCGTGTCCAAGGTCGCCGGGATCGCCACCCGCGTCTACCGCCTGGTCACCGGAGCCGGGCGGACGGGAACCGCCTCTGGGGTGACAAATCAGCAGGGCAGGGTGACAGATTCGGCCATCGGGGGTGACAGACAGGGTGTCACCCGAAGCCTTGAAGACCAATGGAAGGAAGACGGGCGGGCACCGAATCGCGACCGGTTCGGTGCGCAGAGGAAGCAGGCCCTCGCTCCGGCTTGCGCCGAGCGAGGCGGCACGGCGCCGCCCATGCCCGACGGTGGCCGCCGCTGCTCGCGTCCGGGGCACATCGGCCAGCCTGCTGGCAGGTGCATTCCCTGCCGCTCGGAGGCAATCGAGCGCGGGGCATGATCTCGATCGCGGCTTAGGTCATCGCAGGCCTCCAGGGTCATCGCCGCCGTCAAGACGGCCTCTTCCGCCGTCGTCTGCAAATTGGAGGGTCCGCGGAAGCGGACCCACGCGAATCTCGGGATGATGTCGGGGCCTGGCGGCGCGCGACGCGGCCTGTCGGGCAACTGATCACGACCTGCGCTACAGCATGCGACGGAGCCGGCTACACCCCGTATCGCGGTCGATCGATGGGCAGACGCAAGTCGGCCGGCGTAGCCGGGGACGACTTCACTCAGGCGCGGTCACGTGACTCAGGTCAACCCAGGGTGAGGCGTCCCTCTTGGTCGAACCGGATTCGGCCGCTGGTCACCGCGACGTGTAAGCCGTACCTGAGCAGCTTGTCGATCTTGTCGGTGCGCCGCCGGTAGCCGAGGCGCTCCAGCCCCGCGCGCAGCAAGCGCTCCTCGTCCACGCTCGGCACGTCCTGCAGAACGTGCACGAACGCGTTGGCAACCTCCTCGGGCGGCACCTCCTCGAACGCCCGGTGGTTGCTCGCCTGGGTGACCCGGTACGCGCGGTACGTCTGCGGGTCCGTCCCTTCAGGCCAGGCGTACCGCCCGACCGTGGGGTGGTCATACAGCCGGCGGACGTCGACGAGCGCGAGCACGGCGAGGCGCCGGTCCTCCCGGGTCCGCAGGAAGCCGAACCGGGCCAGGGCCAAGCGGGCGAGCCGGTGCTGTTCGACCGGCCCCTCGGCCGCGATGATCTCCCGCAGCGCCTCCCGGACGAGCCCGCGCACCCGCTGGTCGGTGGAGAGCAGGTCGAGGTCGCTCTGGTCGCCGAGCGGCGTCGGGGCGTACGGGACGAAGGGGCTGACTTCGATGGCGCCGGTCAGCGCCGGCGCGCTCGCGGCGGGGGCCGGCGCGGCTGCGGTGGCAAGGTCCTTGACGGGGGCGGGCGCTGACACGGTGGCGAGGCCGGTGACAGGTGCCGGCGACACTTCCGTGGCGGGCTCGGTGTCCTCCGCAACGCGTGGACCCGACAGCTCGACCAGGTGGACCTGCTCGACGTCCTCGGCGGTGCGGGGCGACGGCAGTTCGACCGTGCCGTGGGGCGCGACGGCCTCCGCAGGCGCGGGCGGCTCTGGGGCGTCGGCCCTTGCGACGGCGTCGTCGACGCGGTCGAGCAGCGCGGACGGGTCGTGGATCCACGCCGGCAGCCAGAACCGCACCACCTCCGGCCAGCCCATGATCGTCCGGAGCAGGGCGGGCGCCAGGTCCCGGTCGGCCACCGTCGGCCGGGCGCTCCAGTCCGGGCCGTCCAGCATGACGGCCACCTGCCAGCGGGCCGAGCCCGGCCGGCGTACGGCGAGGTCCACGGTGAAGTCGGACAGGCCGTGTGAGGTGCGGACCTCGTGGCCGCGGTCGCGCAGTGCGGCGGCCACTTCGTCGCGGATGCGGCTGCGCCGCTCGGTCCGATCGGTTGCCAGGTCGCCCAGCCGGTCGGCACCAGCGGCGGCCATCTCGCAGTACGCCCGCAGGTGCTGCGTGCCGACCGCCGAGGTGCGGGACAGGTCGATGTCCGACGGGTCGAAGGACGAGAACAACACCACCTGCCGGCGGGCCCGGGTGATCGCCACGTTGAGCCGCCGCTCACCGCCAGCCTGGCTGAGCGGACCGAAGTTCAGCGGAAGCTGGCCGGTCTCCGGGTTGGTGGAGAAGGCCAGGGAGAACAGGACGACGTCCCGCTCGTCGCCCTGCACGTTCTCCAGGTTCTTGACGAAGATCGGCTCGGCGACCGCGCCGGAGATCTGCTCGCGGATGATCGGGTCGGTGCTGTCCTCCAGCAGGTTGAGGATGAGGTCCCGCTGCTGAATGTTGAAGGTGACCACACCGATCGACTGCCCGGCGGTGGCCGGATCGTGCAGGCGTCGCGTGATGTCGGCGAGGACGGCCCGCGCCTCGACGTCGTTGGTCCGCGAGCCGCCCCGGTCGTACCGGCCGTCGACCCGCCGCCAGGCGATGCCGGCGGAGCTGCTCATGCCGGGCGACGGGAGGCTGGAGAGCTTGTTGTCGTAGTAGTAGCGGTTGGAGAAGGCGATCAGCGACTCGTCGTGGCTGCGGTAGTGCCAGGACAGCCACCGCTGCGGCAGCCCCGACTCGACGGCTTCGCTGAGGATGCTCTCCAGGTCCTCCAGCACCGGGCCGTCGCCCTCGTCGACGTCGTCAACGGTGTGGCTGGCCTGCATGAAGCTGGTCGGCGGCATCTGCCGGGAATCACCGACGACCACCACGGCACTGCCCCGCCCCATCGCGCCGATCGCCTCGGCGACCCGGATCTGCGACGCCTCGTCGAAGATGACCAGATCGAAGCGCTGGCTTCCCGGTGCCAGGAAGTTCGCCGCCGAGGCGGGGCTGACCAGCACGCACGGCGTCAACGCCAGCACGGCGTCCGAGAAGTGCTCGAACAGGTCCCGGAAGGACCGGCCGCCGCGCTTGCGGCGCAGTTCCGCCGCGAAGTCGGCGAGGCGGCCCCGTCGGTCGGTCGGGCTGAACGGGCGGCGGCGGACGAGTACCGAGGGCAGGCGCTCGGGCAGCGCCGACCGCAGCTCACCGGCGGCCGTCTCGAACTGGGCGATCTCGTCGTCGTGCAGTTCCGGGTCGAAGTACTGCAGCCCGCCGGCCCGTACCCGCTCGCCGAGGGAGGCGGCGGCGACGCCACGCCGGTATGCCTCCTCGGCGAACTGTCCGTTCACCTCGGCGCGCAGCAACTGGTCGCGGTAGTCGGTGAGGCCGGCGGAGGCAAGTACGTCGGCGTGGGTGAGGACGGTGGCCCAGCGGCGCAGCGGGAAGAGTTCCTCGCCGCGCAGGTCATGCAGCCAGGTCGCGCCGTCTCGCTGCCAGGCGTCGACCCAGTGCGAGCCGGCCGACCACAGGGCCAGCTCCGGCTCTGCGGAACGCAGCACCCCGCGCCAGGCCCGCCACCGGGAGGCGACCCGGTCCAGGAGGGCGGCGTCGACGTCGGTGACGCCGCGCTGGAACAGGTCCCAGGCCTGCGGGCGCCGGGCCAGGAGGGTGCGGCCCGCCCGGGTGGCCTCGATGGCCTCCGCCAGCCGCTGCTGTGCGTCCGGGTTCGTGGGCTGCCACGCCGGGATCCGTAGGCCGCCGAGCGCGACCGCGTGCTGGTGCAGCGCGGCGGCCTGGGCCTGGGCGGCGACCAGGCGTCCGGTGGTCACCTCGACGCGCTCGACGTCGAGCGTCGCGCTGGCGACCAGGTGCACGGCCAGCTTGTCGACGACGGCCTGTCGGCGCTTGCGCTTGCCGAGCAGCTTCTTCGCCGCCTCCTGCGCCTCGGCGTGCCAGGCGGCCAGCTCGGGGCGGGCGAACACGTCCGGCCGGAAGGTGGCGAGCTCACCGGCGAAGCCCTGGTGGAAGGCGGCCAGCTCCCCCTGGAGCCGGGCCGCCGCCGCGTCCCACCGCCGGTCGCCGGCGCGCAAGGTGGTCTTCCGGTCCGGGAGCATTGCGCGTACGGCGAGCCAGGCGCCGGCCTGCAGCTCCGTGACGGTTTCCGGGGTAGGCAGCGTGCGCAGCAGCCCAACCAGGTGGGGATGGGCGGCGAGGTCGGCGCGGAGGCGTTCGAGGTCGGCGGCGATCTCGGTGACGGCCGCGCCGTGCAGCCCGTCGAGGGTCCGGCAGCCGCTGAGCGCCCAGGGATGCTCGGGCCGGACCCGCGCCGAGCGGGCGGCCGCCGGGAACTCCCGCAGCGTCGTCTCCACCCGGGCACGTACCTCGGCGGGTGCGTGCAGGTAGCTGACCGGGACCGGGGCGGCGGGGCCGTCCCCGTACGCGAGGACCTGCTCGTAGGCCGACCAGAGCGACATCCCGACGGGGTTGGCGGTGTGGACCTGCGTCGGATATTCCGCCAGCGGGGCGAGCCGCGTCCGATACGCCGTTTCGACGGCCGTCCAGTCGCCGTCGCCGCCCAGCTCGTACTGGTCGAGGGCGTCGCGCAGCTGCTGTCGGATGGCGTTGAGTGACTGCTTGCGCCCGTGCAGGTCCAGCGCGAACGGTCCGAGGCCGATCTGCTTGAGCCGGCGCTTCACCACCTCGAGGGCGGCCTGCTTCTCGGCGACGAACAGCACCGAGCGGCCGGCGGCGACCGCGCGGGCGATCATGTTGGTGATGGTCTGCGATTTGCCGGTGCCGGGCGGACCTTCGAGCACGAACGACTGGCCGCGCTCGGCCATGACGATCGCCTGCATCTGGGAGCCATCGGCGGGGATCGGCAGGTGCAGCTCCCCCTCGTCCACGGCGACGTCGGCGTCGTGGTTCGGGCGGGCCGGGTCGTCGAAGGTTGCGCCGGAGGATTCCACCAGGTGCCGGACGACGGGGTTCTCCATGAACCGGGGCCAGTGGTCGCCGAGGTCCCGCCACATCTGGAAGGTGGAGAACTGCAGCAGCCGCAGGCTGGCGGTCTCGTCGATGCGGTAGTTCAGCCGGTTGTCGACCAGCCCGGTGTTGATCGCCGCGAGGGTCTTCGCGATGTCGATGCCGTGCTCGTCGAGGACCGGCTGCTCCAGCTCCGGGATCCGCACCCCGTGCTTGACGCGCAGCCACTCGATGAGGCAGTAGTTGGGGCTGGCCACCTCGGTGCCGTCGATGACCATCGCGTACGGGCGGCGGCCGCTGCCGCCCTCAATGCGCACCGGCAGGAGGAACAGCGGCGCGTACGCCTCTCCCCCGGTGGTCTTGGTGTGCACCAGGGTGCCGATGGTCAGGTAGAGGTAGTTACTGCCGGTCTCCTGCTCCATCGTGCGCGCCTCGCGCTGCAACGCCCGCATGGCGGTCTTGTAGCGGGCCTCGCTGACGGCACCGTAGACCCGCCGGTCGGTGCGCAGCTCCCGGGTGAGGATCTCGGCGTCGAGGTCCTGCGCCCGGCGCGCGCCGGCCAGCTCGTGCACGTGGCTGATGTCGTCCTGCGGGATGACCTGCACCTGGCGGCCGTCGTGGATGAGGTCGTCCAGCAGGGCGAGGGCGCCGGCGGGCACGTGCAGGTCCAGGCCCCGGCCGCGCTTGGGCAGGTTGAGCAGCGGGTTGCGCAGGCTCAGGTCGAGCAGGCACTTCCGCCACTGCTGGATGCGTGCCGGGGATCCGTCGGAGGGCTGCGGCACCTCCTCGCCCTCGTCGGCGAGCTGGCGTAGCTTCGCGGCGGCGACACCGGGCGGAAGGTCGAGCGACGCCCCGGCGTTGGGGGTCGTCTCGGTGTCGACGGGCGCGGGCGCGACCATCTCGTCGGCCGAGGGCAGCGGCTGGATGCCGGAGCGGTGGGCGAGGTGGACGTCGACGACGCCCTGCAGCCGGTGGCCCTCGCCGCGGAAGTGGCTGAGGCCGACGCGTACCGCCTCGGTGAAGGTCGCCGACTGGGCGCCGGGGCCGACGCGGGTCAGTTCGACCGGCACCGCGCGGCCCGAGTCGACCATCGAGATCAGCAGGTTGATCTCGGTGACCGCCGCGGCGCCGAGCCGCTCCTCTTCGAGGAGGAAGCCGCCGAAGGCGTGCCCCTCGCTGATGAAGATGAGCGGATGCAGCCCGGCCGCCTCCAGGCATGCGGCGTAAGTGACCGAGAGGTCGAGGCAGTTGCCGAGCCGCCCGTCCAGCACCGCGGCCGTCGTCCGCACCTTCTGGCCGCTGTTCTCGAACGACGCCGGCAGGGTCTGGTAGGTGATCTCCTGCTGGCGCAGCGCCTCGTACACGGCGCCGGCGATCAACGCCGCCCGCTCCGAGCCGTCCTGGTAGCCCTGCAGCGAGCCGGACCCGGTACGCGCGAGCAGGAGCTGCGCCGCCGACCGCAGCACGGCCTCGACCGCCCGGGTGTTCGGCTGCACGAAGGCGGCCAGGCTGTCGTAGAGGGCGGGGCTGTTGAACCACTCGTTGTGTGCGAGCACTCGTGACGGGGCGACCAGCGTCAAGGCCTGGCCATCCGCCTCGACGGTGAGACGGTAGTCGACCGGGAACGCCTCGTCGGTGCGGTAGAGCAGCGCCCGGTCCGGCGTGACGTCCCGGAAGTCGTCCCAGCCGGTGCTCGCCCCGGGCCGCAGTGGCGCGGTGAGGGTACGCGTCCACGGCTCGGTGAGAGCGCCGTCGGGGCCGAGTAGCTCCAGCGTGAGGGTCACGTCCGCCAGCGGTTCCGTGCCCCGGTTGACCAGCGTGAGGTGGCGGACCAGCGGTACCCGGTTGTGCACCAGGGCGGCGTTGATCGCCGGCTGCACGAGCAGCGCGACGGCGAGCTGGTCGTCGTCGGCGGTGAACTGCGCGAAGACGCTGTCGGACATGGGCGTTTCTCCAGGTGGCGAGGCCAGGAAGGGCCAGCCTAACGGTCAGCCGACCGGTGGATCCTCCCCCGGCCGTATGCCGATCTTGGTTGTCGTACCCCTCGGGCAGGATGTGCGCCATGACGACGCACCACCCGAACACCCGGCGCCTGGTCTACGGCCACGCCACCAATCACGACTGCCTGGCCTTCGTCGACGCCGACACCGCCGCAGGCGAGGCCGCGGAGATCAGGGCGCTCGCCGCCGCGCGTACATGGGGCGAGGCCCGGCAGGTGCAGATGACCCACCTGGAGAACCCCGCCGGCCCCGAATGCTACGTAGAGGACGACTACGCCGACGACAAGCCCTTCGACATCACCGAGCTGGGCGCGATCGTGGACGGGTACTGGCCCAAGATGGTCACGACGAGGGCGCTCGACGTGCTGCCGCAGGACCTGCAGGACCGGTACGGCGAAGTCGTGCTCACGGTTCACGACGGTGAGTACCTGCAGGTTCGACTCGACGGCGAGGCGGAACTGGTCGCGGAGCTGCGCCAGCGTGGCTACGAGTTGACCCGCGACGACGAAACGATCAACCTGCTCGACGGCGTCGGCATCGGGTGGTGACCGGCTGAGCAACGACGGGAAAGGCCGGCATCGCTTCCCGGCCGGCGTCTCCCGTGGCTCGCACTCACCGGCGGCGCTTGTTCAGGCTGGGAAGGCCGCCAGATACGGTCCGAACGCTGCCATCCGGGTTGCTCCGGCCCGGCTTCTGTAGAGCCTCGGTGACCCGCCGACCGGCGAGGTCGGAGGCGTTCAAGTTGACGACGTCCGACCGGCGCCAACTTCGCAGGCGAGCCAGAGCCTGCCCGCTGTCGGCGATGCCGGTCAAGGCACGTATCGCCGGCATAGCCCGAGACGGGTCGGCGAGCAGGAGATGGGCGACATCGGCGGCGCTCAGCTGGCGCGGCGAGGTGTTGCCGACCGGGACGAGTGAGGCATGAATCTTGCCGTTCTGGAGCCACAGCCACACCGGCCGTTTGCCGTCGCCAGCCCGCATCGTCGGGGTTGTCGACGTGGCGCTTCCTGTGGCGGAAGCCGGCTTGGACGGCGGAAGGCGGGCTGGTAGATCGGCCGGCGGCTGCGCCAGCCGCTGCGCCTGCTTCGGGACGTCGGCGGCCGAGCGGGACGTGGCGGCATCCCACGATGGCACATTGCCGGGTTGCGGCGGCTGGGTCGGTATCCCGTGCGCTTCTCGCATGAAGCCGCCGGCGACCGCCCACTGCTCCGGGGTGAACCGGACCGGGACGAGCTCGGTCAGGTACGGCGCCGACGGACCGTGAAGGGTGAGTTGCGCGCGCCGCTTAGCGTGGTCGGCTGCGGTGAGCGAGCCGATGTCGAGGACCATGGCCAGCGGTATGCGCCGGACGTAGGCCTTGTGCCACGGCAGCAACCGCCTGCGCCGGAGGACAAGGTGCTCCTTGTCGAACCAGGCGTCCCAACGCCGAGCGGCCAACCCGACCACCTCCCCGTGCTGCGCACCTTAACGGCGCCAGAATCATTGGTGCACTCGCCTTAACGGGCAGTTCAGGTGCCACATCGTCTGGCGGTGTCAACGGCGCTGGCGGTGGCCCTCGCCTCGATGAGGCCGCCTTTCGGTGTCCAGCTGCGATCGACGCTGTCGTGGCGGCCCTGACCGCTCGTGCCGCCATAATCGGCCGAGCCCCCGTCCCGGCCTCGCCGACGTGCCCGCCACCACCGGTGGCTGAAGCGCCCTAGCGCCCACTTGCTGGCCAGCCGCACCACAGACACGAAAAGGCTGACAGTCGCGTGACCGGCGCAAGGTCGCCTGCCTACCCGTCGCGGCGACGGTGGTCAGCCGGTTGGTGACGTGGTCAGCGACGTAGGCGCCGCGAGCCGCCCCCGCGTCGTCGGTGCGGTGCAGGCAGCGCAGGCCGCCGGACATCAGCGCATCGCAGAAGACCCAGTGGCGTGGCTACTGCTCGTCGGTGTGGGAAAAGATTCTGCGACGGCACACGGGTATCGGGTGCCTCGACGGGCCTCGTCATCTGGTACCGCTCCCCTGAGCAGAAGTACCGACACCCGGAGGATCGATGCGGGAAATCAAGGCGATCACGATATGCAGCAGCTCCAAGTTCTACGACACAGCCCAGCGCGCCGAGGCTGCGTTCCGCGACCTGGGCATGACCGTCCACACCCCCCGCTACGACTTCAACGAACAGCATGTGATCGTCGGCGAGTCGGACAAGATTCAGCTCACGCATGACTTCCTCGCCAAGATCGCGAAGTCGGACGCGATCTTCGTCGTGGCCCAAGGAGGACACGCGGGCGTGAGCGTGTGCATCGAGGTCGGCTACGCAGCGGGGCAGGGCAAGGCCATCCTGTTCTCCGAACAGCCGATGGAGTTCGCACTCCGGGCGCTGGTCGACGCGGTAGTCCCGGTCGCGGACATCGGCCCAGGGTTGCAGTCGCTCGCCAGGGACCGACCGCGATGATTGCCGCCATGCCCGGTCACTCGAGCCGACTGCACGGCCCGGTCGCCGAGGTTGTCGGCAGCCGCTTCGCCATTACAGAGGGGGCGCACCTGGACGGGCTCCGCGGTGGAGATCAACGGCTGCTGCATGGATCTGATTGCGTGCATCGGTACTGACGACGGTGCGGTATTGCAGAAAATCCTCGCCTGGGTCACTCCTGTACGGAGCGATGGCCGAGGCCGTCCTGCCGTTGGACGAGCCAACTTGTCCCGGTGTCTACGACATGAGAGTCAGCGGCGCAGCCGCCGGGAGCAGCGGCCGTCATGGCCGGCGCGGAGCAGACAGCGTCGGCCGCCAGGCATCGGCGAATCGCAGAAGACCCAGTGGCGTAGGTTCTGGTCGTCCTCGGCCGAGACCGTAGTTCCGCCCGCTTCAACCTGCGGCAGAACGAGCATCCACCGTGCTACCACCCGGGCGAGCCGCTGCGCGGCTGTCAGGTCGGCGGCCACAATGGGCACGTGAACGACCATCGCTGGCTCACCGCTCGCCCCTATCGGCCAGACGGGCCCGGCCTTGCTCGGACTGCCAGCGGTGCAGCGCGTCCTTGATCGTGGCAGTCTCTCGCCGACTAGCCTCGACGGTGGCGTAGGCGGCGGCCAGGTCGTTGGCGACCCGTTCGAGGAAGGCGTAGACGTCGCCGGGCTCCAGCCCGCGGCGTGCAATGCCCACCTGCTTGAAGCGGCGCTCCCGCACCTGCCATGGCAGCAGGCGAACGCGTGTTTGAGAACGGTCGAGCGCCGGTACGTCCGGCTCCAGCGGCTGATTCCACATGCTCATTTCGCTGCCATTCCTCTCCAGTGGATGGCAGGGGCAGGACAACCGCCCTCCGCCCACGGACGGACGCACCCCGCACTGGCACCACAGCCTCAAACAACGGCATAGCATCAGCGCTTCGATGGCCAGCTTCGAACACCTCAACGCCTAATGCAATGGCTCACACGAGGAGTCTTGCCCTAAGCGTTGATTTCTCTTACTGCAACCTCAAGAGTTGCATTTGAGCCCAGTTCAGCGTTGCATGGCGAACCGTCGAAGCTCCGACTGTCAATTTGACGCAGGATTGACCGCGCTGTGCCGGCAGGTCGGCGCGCGCTACGCCGACACCGCAGGAAGCCGGCGCGAGCCGCCCTCGCCAAACACTGCAATCTGCTGCTAGCTCAGGTGCATATATGAAAGCCGCCTATGGCGCGAAGCGCTTGGTGACGTCACGACCATGGGGAAGGACATCCGCGAGCCTAATCTGAACATCCATCCGTACCACCTCAGTGCCGGCCCCGAACGACGCCGGCATTCGCCACGTACGCCACATTCGCAGCGGCACCGCGGCATCCCGCTTTTGCCGCTTGAGGATGGCTTCCGCGGCGATGACGTCGGCATGACGGGCCTCGACCACTTCGACCACCTCCGCACCCGCCCGCAGGTGCTGCCGCACCCGAGGCACTCCGCCGACCCCGAATTTCTGCAAGCTGCGGTGCCGGACCAGGTACAGCAGATATGGCGTGTCTTTCAGCGCGGCGAAAGATCGATCGCCGCGCTCGGGCGGACACTCGGGGCAGGTCCGGCCGCGAAGTCTTTGCCAGGACCCGCAGCGAGCATGGACGCCCCAGGTTCCGTGGGACAGGTTTGCTTGTCGTCGCCCGCACCAGGGGAGGCCGTGAACGTCTCCCGCAAGATCCGTCCAGTCGTCGCGCCGGCTGCGGTCGAGTTCTTCGCCGAGGGTGACCGCGGCCTGGAACTCGGCAGCTACCCGAGCGCTGATGTCGTCCGTCGCAGTCAGGCCGGCGAACCGGCGAATCTGGTCTGCGAGGAGGGGCTCAAGCGCGAGCAGGGACAGTAGTCGCTCGCCGGCCGCCAGGGCCAGGCCCGTGGAGCGCTCGTCGAGGCAGACGTGGCATCTGGTCCGCCAGCCCGTGCGGCAGACCCGGAAGGTGCCGCAGCTTCGGCACCGGTGGACGTCAGCGCCGCTGCCTTCGGGCAGGAGGTTAAGCGGTTCCATCTGACCCATGACCAGGGACGCGCACGGGTGGCAGTGGACGAACCAGGCGATGTCTGGGCCGCGATGGCATGAGTTGGCCCGACCGTGAACGCCCTCGCTGCAGTTGACGCAGACGCGTTCAGCAAGCTGAGTCTCGCTTCTCACGCGGCTTCGTCATTCGTCCGCATCGGCGCGCTTCTTGATGCCGCTCCGGCCTACCCCGGCTGCGATCGCCTGTGGGGTGCCGCGTCGACCACCGGCCTGCCACGACACGTTGCTGTATTCGTCCCAGCGCTTGTCCAGTTGCGCTGGCACAGCGTGCTTGTCCGGGGTGACGGTGAAGTCGCAGCCGATGGCCTTCATCTGCATCCAGATCGCGTTCACGATGTCGGCATACTGCTCCTCGGTCACGCCGTCGAGTCGGACCTTGATCTCTCGCATCTCATCTCTTCTTCAACGTCAGGGCAGTTGCAGTCCGGGGCAGCCACTACCGCTGTGCTCGTCTCTGTGGCGCATCCACACCACGACGTCGAGGACCCGAAGTCGGCTGACGGCCGCGGGCAGGCCAGCCTGCGCGTGCAAGGCGTCAAGGCCCTGCGCCAGGACGCCATCCTCCTCACGGAGCTTGCCGTGCAGCCACTTCCAGAAGCCGGTCCCGGTGCCGAGGGCGCACGACACGACCTCGTCGTACACCGGCACGAGCTTCGGCCGTTTGCGGGCAAGCAGCTTGCCGGCGATGACCCAGCCCATGCCGCTGGCATCGCGCAGCATCCGCCACGCCTTGTCCGCGTGGCCGCCCTCCACGATGAGGGAAAGCGCATTGTCGGCGCCCAGCTCGACATCGGCCGGGATCTGCGTCAGCTGCGCCGCGAACTGCCGGCCGAGCTGCCCCTGAAGCAGGTCGAGCGCCCGATCGGGGCGTACCTGGACGCTGAGCAGTTGCACCGCGATCAGGTCGGCAGTGGTGACGATGTTTGCAAACTCTGGAAGGTCGCCGCCGTCGCCGAGTCGTTCGAACTGCCCGCCGGTGAAGGCGGGACCGCCAACCCCCAGGTAGTAGCGCTGGAGGTCGGGGACGGACCCGCGATTACCCAGCACGGCCAGAATCTCGGCGAGTGTCAGGGGCTCACTCATGTCTCTCCTCGGGTTCATCTGGTCTGGCTGGCAGCGGTGAACGACAGGAACGGGCTGGCCGTCCCGCTCCATGACACGGAGAGGGCCTCCCGCGCCCGGGTGCTGGCGACGAAGAGCAGACAGCGTTCCCTGAGCAGGTCGCTGTCGTGCTGCAGTTGGTCGACGTCGCTCGGCGTGACCTCCTTGGCAAAGGGAACCGCCTTGGCGGTGACCCCCACGACCGCGACGCAGCGGAACTCCAGTCCCTTCATCGCGTGCATCGTGGCGAGGCGCACGCCTTCAACGTCGGCGCCAGGCTGGTCCCGCACTCGCACCGCTGGAATGCCCGCCGCCGCGAGCTCGTCGTACACGGTGGTGAGCAGGGTGTTGAACCGCACGCAGACCGCAATTTCGCTCGGCTGGACGCCCTGTTCCAGCCACTCCCCCACCCGTCTCACGAGCGCCGCGATCTCGGCCTGGTTCGTCGGATACCCCTGCGCGTGCGGTCGCTTGCCGTGCAGCAGCGACCGGTAGCCGGTGAGGCTGTCCTCCCCCTCGCCGCCCAGGTCTTCGACCCGGGATCCGACGAGCACGCCCGTGGACCAGGAGAGGATCTCCTCCGTGCTGCGGTAGTTGATGCGCAGCCGGCTGCTGCGGCCGGCCACGGAGACTCCGAGGGCGCCGAGGGACACCCGAGAGTCGTAGATCCGCTGGTGCGGGTCACCGGTGATGAAGAGGTCGTCCGCCCCGGGTGCCACCGCGGCCCGCAGCACCCGCCACTGCGCGGGGTGCAGGTCCTGCGCCTCGTCCACCACAACGTGGTCATGCCCGTGGACGGCGAGGTCGGTGTTGCCGAGCAGCTGCGCCGCCTGAGCGCAGATCTGCAGGTGGGTTGCACTGCCGGCAGCCGACATCTCCTTGTGGAACATCTCGACGGCGTCCCACACCCGGTCGCGCTGCCGCGCGCCCAACGCCGACCCTCTCCCGCGGCGGCTCGCGCTGCGGTACTCCTCCCGGGTCTGCACGTTGTGGGCGAGGATCACGTGCCGGAACTCCTGGGCGAGGAACTGCTCGGTCCACGGCAGGTTCAACCGTCGGCACGCCCGCCGCCAGACCTGCCGCTCGTCCACGTCACCGATTGGGGTCGATACCCGCCCAGCGAGGGCCCGCACGGTGCGGTGCGCGAAAGCGTTCACCGTGGTCACCTCGACCCGCGCCAACCGCTCCTCGTCGTCCAGGAGCAGCGCAAGGTTCTCCCGCAAGGTCGCGGCCAGCGCATTGGTGTACGTGGTGAGCAGAACCCGGCTGTCAGGCGTACGGGAGAGCAGGTGCTTGACGCGGTGCAGCGCCACCACCGTCTTGCCGGTGCCGGGACCGCCCGTCACCTGGGCCGGCCCGTTGTAGGAGACCCGGTAGGCGACCCGCCGCTGCGATGGGTGAAGGAATACCCGCCAGGCGGCGAAGGGCTTGTCGAGGATCTCGGCGAGTTCGTCCGGCCGGGTCACCAGGGTGATCCGGCTCGCGGTGTTGGCGATGGCCACGGCCAGGCTCTCGCTCGGCTCCGGCGTCGCGTCGGCCGGCCGGCGCTCGGCCACGACGTCGCGGTAGACCTCCTCCGGCGTGAAGCCCTCGGCGAGGTACTGCAGCACCTCGAACTGGTCCTCGGGCAGCAGCGTGCCGAACGCTTCCAGCTGGCGCTTGTCGATGATCGTGCGTACGGCCCGCAGTACCTGGTCGTCGATGCCGAGATCACGCAGCACGGTGTCGGAGTACCGCGCGAAGAGCAGCGTAGGTGCCTGTGCCGCCGCCCTCTCAAGCGCCGGCGTGAGCTGCTCGATGGCGACGACGTTGCGGACCTCCAGTGCCCGCGTCGCCGTGTTCACCGTGTAGAGCCGCTTCGCGGCCCAGGTGTACGCGCCGTCATGTGGCACGACGTTGAGCAGCAGGAAGGTGTCGCTGCCGTCGTCGGGCGCCAGCACCACTCCACGCCAGAAATCGGTGATCCGGATGGTTCGCATCCGAGGATCGCGGGCGTTGTTCACCGACTCGAGGTGCAGGCCCTTGTCGGCGTACAGTTCGGCGATGCTGAGCTGCTGGAACTTCTCCATCGCCTTGCGTACGCCGGCCTTGACCGGCTTCTCCAGGACGTCGTAGCTCTGCCAGAAGCTGTTGGCGAAGGCGAGCTGCGGCACTGCGCGGCCTCCTGCTTTATCGGTCGAGGGCGGTGGGTGCGACCCTACCGGTCGCTTGCCTGCCCGGGCTCTTCGGCAATAGCGCGCACCTCCGCGCCTTGCTGTTGGTTGCTATGACCCCGCCGAACGAGGGCATCGTTAGAGGCTTGCAGGGTCATTTCGGCCGCCTGCCCGAGAGGTGCCAGGCAAGCAGGTCCGTTCCAGAACTCAAGTGGTCGAACTGTTCTATTTCCTGGGCTACATCGATGATCTGCTCGAGAAAACCCTCGTGTGCGCCGGTGTCGGGATCTTCCGTCGTGCCTCTGACGTACAGGATGATGAATGTCGCTGGACGCCGGTCGGCCTTCGGGCGGATGACGCGGCCCATGCGCTGAATCATCTGAAGCTTGCTTCGGCTTCCGGCGACGATGACACGGACATCGGCCTGTGGGACGTCGATCCCTTCGTCCAGAAGTCGAGGAGCGGCCAACACCTTTGCCTGCCCGTCCTTGAACGCCGCCAACCGCTGCTTGCGTTCCAGGGCATTCATGCCGCTGGTGATCTCCATCGCCTGCACACCGCTCGCCCGGAGCACCGCTGCCGCGTCTTCCGCGCTCCGCATGGTTTGGCCGAACACAAGTCCCCGGTCCGCGGTAGCCAAGACCGGCGCCACAACGGCAAGCGCTGCCTGCTTGTTCCGGCACTCGGCCAGAACCTCGCGCCGCTTGTTGAAGGCGTTGAGGTACTTGCGGGCGTCCCAGGCCGCACGCGAGTCCCCGTCACCGTCGGCGCTGAGGTGGTTGACCGTCGCCATGAACTCACCGAACGGTTCCGCCGGACAGCCGTGGTCGACAATCAGACGGCGCCGGAGGCTTCTCACGCGATCGTCGTACTCGTCATGAGCCTTCTGTTCCTCCGGAGTGAAGTCAACGCCCACGAAGGCGACACGGAAAGGCGCCAAGATCTCGTCGGCCAGCCCGCGATCGTAACTGCAGACCGCCACCACGCCACCGAAGAAGGGTTCCAGGTAGTCGATCAACCCATCGTCAGAGCGCTCGTACGTCGCGGTCAGCCCCAGCCGGGCACCGAAGCGCGACTGCAGAGCACGCACGAAGAAGGGCGTCCCATAGCGGTGCACCTCGTCGGCAATCAGCAGGCCCGGCATGCCGAGCGGCAGCATCTGATATCTGGCAGCGGAGTTCACGATGGCGACCACGATGGAGTGGTCTTCGAGCGCGTCCGCATGGCCGTCCCCGTGTCGACCTACAACAGCACCGCGAATGTCACGTCGCAACACGTCATACCATTGGTCGAGCAGCTCACGACCGGGCACGAGCACCAGCACCCTCTGGCCGGCATCCACTGCGCCCGCGGCTGCCAACACGCCTACAGTTGTCTTGCCTGTCCCGGTTACCGCCTCTACCACGCCTTGCCGGTTGTGAGCTCGCCATGCGGCGAACGCCTCAATCTGCCAGGCCCTCGGCTCCTTGCCGACGTAACACCGGGGCAGCGCTGGCGGCACTGCCGCAGGAACCGCTCCACCGTTCCTTGATGCGGCTGCAGTGAGTCGCCAACGGGGTGGTGTGGCACCGTCATGAGCGAAGGTCGCTGTGTTGGCGTACAACGTCCGGTTGACGTCGGTCGTGGTCAGCCCGTGCAGACCCATGCGCTGCAACCCAGCGAGCAATTGCCGCTTGTTCTGACCTGGCATCGCCGCCAGCAACTGCCATAGTGGTACCCACAAGGGTCCCGGCTGCATCTAGCTCTCCCCGTCTACCTCAAGACTGTGCCGACCTCGCCGGCGATCTGGCCAACCAACTTGCGTCGCGGCTAGGCCGTCGCCAGGTTGTCCGAGGGAGTCATCTGCGCCACCTGGTAGAACCAGTGGAGATGGTCGAGCAGCGCCTCGCGGGCGTCGGCGTCCGCGAGGACCGCCAGGGGGAAACCTGGACGTAGGGCGATCTTGGCGGCTGCGATATCGACGCCCGGCAGCTGGTTAAAGCGCTGCCGCAGCTCCTCCCGCAGCGTGAGGTCGTCAAACGGCGGACGCACGGTGAGGTGCTGGAACACCACCTCGAACTTGCCGCTCGGATAGATCGTCGCCGGCCAGATGTTGCCCACCTCGTGCTCCTTGCCGCGCGCCATGAGAAAGCAAGAGGTCTCCCCGCCGGTGCCGTAGAGCAGGGTGCCGCCCATCGAGGTCCAAGCTTCCAATACGACGAGCGTGGCGGTGGCGACGGCCGAACTCTGCAGAGCGGCCACCTGTTCGATGAACCGCTCGCTGTAGGTTCGCTCGTCGCCGGAGCGCGGCCGAGGCAGCCGCTCGGGTAGGTCCTCCGGCGTAAGGCCGGCGAGATGCGCCAGCTCCTCGGTGCCGATGCGCTGCGCCTGATCTGCGCGGCCGTACTGGTCGAACTCCACGCCCTCGGCGCGCAGGATGTCCCGTGGGTCGTCCGTGCGGTTCGGGTCGAGCCAACGGAAGTTCGGCGAGACGGTACCCTCGACCTGCAGCACGCGGTGGGCGTTCGGAGCCGGGTGGGTCGCGAGGCGAGCCCCGACCGGCACCGGGTGGCTACCGATCAGCGCGGCGAGGTCGCCGTACGTGGTCCACGAGCCGGCCGGCAGCTCGGCGAGTGCCTTGGTCATGACCTCCCACAGCGCATCCGGCTGGTCGGCCGCCTGCTCCGTCGGTCCAGGCCAAAGGGAGACGATGCGGTCGGCGAGAGCGTCGGCGCGGGCGTGGATCTCTGGGCGCCCCCACCGATCCTGCGTGACGATCTTCTGGCTCAGCCTGATCCCGCTCTTTGCGAGCTCGACTCGCTTCTCGGCGAAGGACTTGTTGCCCAGCTCCGAGTTGTAGCCGGTGAGGGTCAGGTTCCCCAGGGTGTGAACCAGAGCCTCGTACGCTTCGTCAAAGTTTTCGTCCGGCCCGAGGTCGGCAGCGAGCATCTGCCGCCACTCGGGGGTGAGGGTTTGTGGCAGCACGTGCTCGATGGTCGCCTTGTCCAGCGTCACGGGCTCATTGCTCTCGTACGACTCCTCCAGCCACTGGAGGATCAGCTTGCGTTGGGACGCGCGGCCGTTGAGGTAGTACGGGATCGACCGGACTGCGGCACGCAAGCTGGCGTCGTTGGAGTAGTACTTCCGCCCCGTTGACAGGTAGGTCCGCACCGCATCGTCCGCGGGCAGGTTGTTGTCCATCTCGGTGACGACGGCAAGCAGGATTCGATTGAGGTTGTTGGTGGGACGACCAGTCAGCAGGCGTCGGACGAAAAAGCTCTCCACGTACAGCATCGCCGAGGCGACCTGCTCCGAGGTCGCCGTGCCCTGCTGCCGGCGGTCGAGCAGATGCAGCAGCAGGGGGTAAACGGTGGTCGTACCCCAGGCGCTCAGTCGCTCCAGTCGCCGCCGTACGCCCATGTCCTGCTCCTCGCCGGGGTGGAGGATGACCCGAAGCAGGGCGCCGAGCCGGCTGAACCGCTGCACCTCCGCCTCTATCTCCTCCTCGGAGCGCAGCCGGTTCAGGCGGGCCTGCTGGGCCGCGTAGACGTCGGTCTGCTTGACCCGCTGGTCGCGGTGAACCAGGTCGAGCCAGAAGAGCAGCTCCAGCTGCTCGGACGTGAGACGCTTCTGAAGCGGCAGCCACAGGGCCTGATAGACGGCCTCACCGCGGGTGGGCAGACGCATGAACAGGTAGTTGCGCAGCAGGTCGGCCTGGGTGAGCCGGAGTCCGGTGTTGTTGAGCGACTCGAAGATCCGGTACACGTTGTCGCCGGGCTGGGCGGTGACCGACACCAGGGCCAGGCCCGAGATGACGGCATTCTCAATGCGTTCGATGTCGAGCGGGTCGTCCGGGTCGTCGGCGGCGGCCAACTGTGCGACGAAGAAGCGGTACGCCGAGCCCACCGGGTCCGCGCCCCCGGCCTGGGGCGTCGAGTCCAGGCAGGCCAGGTAGGCGTCGCGGTCGGCCTGGGTAGGAACGAGCTTCAACCGCTGCGGCTCCGGCTTCCACGGGTTGATTAGGTACTGCTGGTCGAGCCGGTCCCGGTGCACCGGGCCCTCGTGCTGCGCGCGGTAGTCGCGAATGGCGCAGAGCAGGATGGTCAGGGTGGTGAGGCGCTGCTGGCCGTCCACCACCAGATACTCGGCCACGCCCGTCGGCCCGTTGGTGGGGCTCGGGGCGAGCACCAGGGACCCGATGAAGTGGGTTGCGCTTCCGTCATGGGTGCGGTCGTCGGCCAGCTTCAGAATGTCGTCCCAGAGGCGCTGCAACTGCAACGTGGTCCACGAGTATGTGCGCTGGTAGAGCGGCACCTGGTACTGCTTCGCACCCTCCAGCAACTCCTGCAGCGTCGTCTCGCGTGCCGCAACCACACCCGGTCCCCCGTCTACTTTGACGCACTGAGCTGGCAAGACAACCAGATCAACAACGGACGGAGCAACCTACGAAAGGCCCAAAAGGCCGCCAAGACGCCTACTCGCTTGTCGGCTTCCCGACAGACGATTACCTGCCACGTATTCGAAGGTCAGCACTACGGGACGAACTCCTCCTTCCGGCCGACGCACCTTCCCCTCGTCGAGGCTTGCGGCGCCACATCGTGATGGCGACGATCAAGGCGAGGCAACCTCTGCCCTTCCGCGGCAAGTCCTATTCGACCACCCACATGGAGAGTGCCGGCATCAGCAGAGGGACGATCGGTGACTGGTACGCCGACGCGGAGACGCGAGGCTCATCGGATCCCGGGCGCGATTGGGAGAACAACGATATCCCGGACCGCACACCCGACTCCTGGCTCGACGACCTGGGAATCGCGTCGCCTGCGCACTCGCCAGGCGGTGGCGGATCCGAAGCGCGACGGTCCGGGACGGGTGGAGCCCCGCACCGTCCGGGAACGTCCTGTCAGTGCATGCCCTGCAAGGCCCGACTTGGCAAGGTGACCGGCGATCGCGGCGTATCCCTCGCCACAGCCGCACGCAAGCTGCTCGACACGATGCCGGGCGCGAAGGACAACACGCTGGCCCGCCATCTGCGGCGCTCGGGTTGGCCGGATGTCACGGCAGACCAGGTCGGACGGGTGCTGCAGGGCTTGAACCGTCGACAGCCACAGCGGCGGCCGGCCCCGGCCAAGAAGAACCCGCTGAGGTCTCAGAGCCTCGCGGACGCGGCGAAGGCAGCTCAGGGCAAGCACCCGAGGTTGGGCATTCGAAAGGTGACGCAGAAGCTCCGGAAGAGCGGCTGGCCCGCCGTGACCGAGGATGAGGTGCGCGCCGCGCTTGCTGCACCCGCCTCGCCCCGCGGGCATCACTCCTTCGATTCCCGCCCGGCCGCTGCCCACCCCGCGGACCCGCCCGGATGCCTGCCAGGCATGCGGCGTGGTTGTGGGGTCATTGGGCTTGTGCCGGTGCTCCTAACGCCGTGGCCAACAAGCGGGACACGAGGGCATCATTGTTCCATTGACACTTCATGATTTCTCGATCACTCTGGGTGTTCTAGCCCATGCGGTACGTCAGCATCGGGGGTGGGCATGGAGATCGAGTCGCTCGTACGATCCCTCAATCAACCGTCCAGGCTCGTCGTCGAATCCTCCCGTCAGCTTGTCGACGCCGTGGAGAAGTACGCCAAGGACGCCGCCGCGACAAACGAGGCGTACCGGTACGGCAAGGCCCCCGTCACGGTGACGATCGGCCCGACGGTGGAAACCACCCCGGCACAGGTGCTGCACGAGCTCGGGGTGGCGACCACGCTGTTGACCGCGTCGCCTCTGGCCCAGGTGGCCCGACACTGGGCGCACGTCCGCTACTGTGCGACGCTGACCCGACAACGCGGCATGCTCGGGCTCACTCCGTCAGCCCAGAGCCTCGTGTACCACCACAAGGTGACCCAGTCCGAGCAGTTGGGCATCGGCCTGGCCCTTGTGGTGGCGAAGAAGGTGCTGCAGCGGCAATACCGCCAGTGGACCTTCTTCGCTGTCGACGCGGAGGTGGCGCTGAAGGCAGGGTTCATCGAGGGGGCGGGCGTGGTGGAACGCACCTCGAAAAGCCAGAAGCGTCCGGACTACTTCCTGGTGGGGCACCACAGTTCGGGTCGTCGCAGCCGGATGAAGATCGTGGTGCTGGAATGCAAGGGCACCCATCAGCCACCGAGCTTCGCCTATGGGCAACTCGCCCGGGCCGCCGTGCAGGTGAGGACGCTGAATGTCAGCGGCCGCCGCCCGCCCGCATTGATGGTCGCGTCCTGCCTGGCGGGGCGTCAGATCAAGTCGTACATCCTCGATCCGCCGGGGGACGACGAGCTGTGGGACGGCGGCCCCGACGACTTCGACGAGTTGCTGCGCGCCCGCCCGGAGGACCACGACTGGCGGACCCGGCCCGCCACGGCCGACGAGGCACGGACTTGGCCGGCGGCGGTTGAGAACGCCGCGCCGCCCGGTATCAACGGCCCGGAGCCGACGGACGAGCTGCCGCCGGGTGCGCCCGAGGTGTTCGACGTGCCCGAGGAACGGCGCGGCTGGTTCACGCAGATCCTGACCCGTGCGGTGGCGGCCACCGCACTGCTGTTCGCCGGCGATAGCGCCACCGCCCGTCATTACGCGACGCCACGGCAACGTGGGGACGAGGAACCCCAGACCGGCCAACTGAGGCTGTTCGAGCTGGACCCGTCGTGGGCGGCGAGCACCGCCACGTCGCAGCCCGTGACGGACGACCTGCGTGCGGAAGGCACCCTCTATCGCGCGCCGCTGCCGAACGGCAAGACCCTGGAGGTGTTTCGGGGCGTGGAAAGCAGCCTGTACCGCCACCTCGCGGACGGCGAGGTCGCCGCGTACCTCCGTGCGGCACCGCTGATCCGCCGCCGGTGGTCGCGGTCCCGGCCGCGCGACGGGGTGGTGTCGCTCGGCCGGGACGGCACGGTCCTCACCATCCGCGTCACCGACCGGCGCCGCTGAGACACAGAAGAAGGGTTTTGCGGCGCCTCAATGCTCCGAGCTGGCCGCCCGCACGAAGGCCGCCCAGGAGTCGGACGGGAAGGTGAGCATCGGCCCGCTGCGGTCCTTGCTGTCGCGTACGGCGACGACGCCGGGCAGGTTGTCGGCGACCTCGACGCAGTTGCCGCCGTTGTCGCCACTGCGCGTGCTCTTGCGCCAGCGAGCGCCGGACAGGTCAGCCATGATGAACCTCCTCAGAAATCTTGATCATCAACTGTCGGGACTGCCCCTCATCCAGGGCCATCGAGTCGAGGCTCGCCCAGATCCGCTCGTAGGCGGCCAACTCCTCCTTCCGGTCGAGATACAGCGCGCCGGTCAACGACTCGCTGTAGACGACCGACGGCTCGGGTTCGACGCGACTGCCAAGCGGAAAGTCGAGGATCACGAAGGATCCCGCGACCGCACCGAAGTGCAGGCCGGCAGCTAGCGGCACGACCCGGATGGAGACGTGGGGCAACCGGCCGATCTCCGCCAGGTGCCGGAGCTGTTCCGCCATCGCCGCTGGGCCGCCGACGACCCGCAGCAGCGCCGCTTCGGAGAGCATGACGTCGAGCCGGGGTGGTGGGGGCAGCCGTCGCCGCAGGAGCGCCTGCCGCCGCCGCCGCACCTCGACCAGGCGCTCCCACTCCTCGTCGGCCACGCGTGACCGGTGCCGGTAGACGCCGGACGCGTAGCCAGGGGTTTGCAGGAGTCCGGGAATCAGCGTGTCGTCGTGCTCCCGTAGCCGGCCCGCGGCGGTCTCCAGCCCGACGTACAGCTCGAACCAGTCGGGGATGGTGTCGCCGTACGCATGCCACCAGCCCTTCGCTTTCGTCTCGCGGGCGAGGCCGGTCAGCGCGGCGGTCAGTTCGGGAGTCGCACCGTACAGCTCACACATGGCCCGCACGTCGAGGCCGCGCACCGCACCGAGGCCCGTCTCGATCCGCCACATCTTCTGACGGCTGCACTGCAACGCGTCCGCCGCGCCGTCCAGCGTCATCCGCGCCTGGGTCCGCAGCTCCCGCAGCGCCCGCCCGAGCTGCCGGCGAGGCACCGTCGACCCCATGTCCTCAAGCATCCGGTCCGCGCCCCTGGGCCGGGCTGCATCCCCGGCACTGCCCCGCGGCCCGCTCGCCGAACAGCCGTGGGTCGTAGCGGTCCCCGCGTTGGTTCCGCGTTGGATCCACCCGCCACCGCTCGGGCCGCTCATAGACGACCGCGCCGTCGCACCGTGATGTCACCCGCCCATCGGGTACGACGTCAGGTGCGCCTGGCCGCCCGTCGCGCCCACGCACGTTGCCTTCCAGCACGGCCTGCCCGACCAGGTCAACTGCGATGCGCCCCGGCCGCAAGAACCACTTCCACCGCTTACTCATGCGCCTCCCCTCTCTCGTTCGGCTCCTCAACGCCACTTTACAATCAAACAAGCTAATCAAGCCATAGATTGTAAGGATGGCATAGGTTGCAAGATCGAAGATTGGTTGTGATGGACTCCGGCCATGGCGCCCTACGAGCCGCTGTGGCGAAGGATCCGGCGTGAGATCCAGGCGAAGGTTGATGCCGGCATCTTGAAGCCCGGCGACAAGCTGCCCACGACCAAGGAACTGGCCGAGCAATACGAGACCTCGGGCGTCACCGTACGGAAGGCGATCGACCTCCTCATAGAGGCAGGCGTCCTGGAGGGCCGACAAGGTGTCGGCGTCTTCGTCGCCGACACCTCAGGGCATGATTCGTAGGGCACCAATGAACACGTACTTGGTCATCCTCGGTGATCGCGACGCAATCTCCTGGGTGCTACACGAGCAGCGGATGGCCTTCCCTGCAACCCCGCGCGCCGAGGTCGCTGCACTTGCCGCCGACGACCGGATGTTCCTGTACGCCACCCGGGGCGCGTGGCACAACCCGACACGTGATCGCGGCCGAATCATCGGTACGGCGACACCCCAATCAACTGTCCGGATGCTGGCCGCACCGATCGAGATCGCTGGCCGCACCTTTGTCTCCGGTTGCGACCTGCGAATCGACAGCCTGGTGCCGTACCCCGGCAGGCTCGAATTGCAACCACTTGTAAAGCAGTTGGCCGCCTTTCCCAAACCATAAGCCTGGAGCACCTACCTGCGAAGAGCACTGCTGGCCCTGCCGCCGCAAGATGCTAACCTACTTGATCGCCTTCTGCGGCCCCTACTCACGACGAGGTCGCAGGCATTGCCAATGTACCCGGCGGTGACTTCGGCATCAGACAGTTAGTGCGTGACGAGAGACCCGAAGCGCAGTACTACGGGTTCCGCTCATCCAGCGCATACTCGACTGCCCTACTCAGAGGCGATCGCCCCTGACTCGTCGGCTGCTCGGGCCCAGCAGAGTGTCGAGAGCCGTGTCCCGGCGGCGGATTGAGGACGCTCCTGTACTCCGCGCCTGCCTCCTTGGCCACAGCCATGCGATCGTAGGCACTGAGAATCAAGGTCTTGGTGCGGTAGGTGCCATGGACGGCCTCCTCCTTGCGCTTGACCGTTGGGAACGTGTTCATCACGTGTTCGACATCCTGCCGTGCAACTTCATACACGTGAAAGAGCGCTGCGTCGATTTCTGCCCGGAGGAGCGCCCGGCGTTCCTCGTTCCAATGGAACGGCGGTCCATCGAAACCGTAGTCGGCGGCAAACGAGGCCATCTCGTCGCATGTGTAGGCGAGCTCCAGCGCTCGCGGGGTGAGCCAGGAATTCAGTTCGACCCCATCCGACGTCGCGAATGGCAACAGCTCGTTCGGCCCGGGGGCTGGGAACTGCATTAGGTAGGTGTACGTCATCGAGGTCCCTGCGACCTTCTGCCGGGCAACGTAGTCGAAGACGAACGACGCCAGGATGGCAGCGAGGGCGGGCGCGTTCGACTCCACGAGCATCAGGGGGAACTTGTGGCCGACACCATAGGAAGGGAGAAGCGAGCTGATCACCGTCCGAGTATCGGTAGAGCGAGCAACGTCACGCCAGCCCATCAGCCATCCGCGTTCCCAGCCTCGCTGGGCGAGCCGAGACTTGACGCCCGGCTCGTAGACGATGTTCCCTCTCTTGTCCCGCTTATCCGTCGGCACATCGAACTCGGGCACCCAGTACCGGGGCATCGCAACGAAAGCCCGATCGTCATGCTGCTCCGGCGTTAGTCGGGGCAGCGTGCCCATGTTGGCTTGGGCCTCGGTTTGGCCTTCATACGTGCCCAGCCGGTGGTCGAAGTGGTGCAGCATCTTCGCCTCGTACAGTGGCAGCATCCGCTGCCCGTCGCGCTCGAAGATGTTCCCGTGCAGGCTCCAGCCCTCGGTCTCAAGCTGTTGCCGCGTGCGGAATAGGTGGGAGTCGTTAGCCATGTGGAACATCGTCATGAACGACAGGCCCCATGGGTTGCTGTTTGGATCCCGTTCGCGAATGAGGACGGGCAGTCGACGGTAGATATTCAGAGTGATCTCGGCGTCGCGGCGAGAGCGGAAGACCGGGAGGGTGCCGGTGTTGGGATTGGCGAGCAAGATCTCCTCGGGCGGCATCGCAAAGCGACGGCTGTCCAAATCCTGGATGTAGCGGGTACCGAAGGCAAATGAGGCTCGGTCTACGCGGTCATCCCTGCCTGTGACCGTCAACAGGGCGAACCGGACGCGGTGGTCCACGTCCCGGCTGAGAATGAACGCTTCGTTCTCAAACTCCAGAAACGAAGCGAGGCGCGCACTACGTACAAGGTTGGAGAAGAAGGGGGCGGTCGTGGCATCCGTCGCGATACCAGTCGGAAGAACGAGGCCGGAACGACCGCGCGGAGCGATGGCGAGGGAGGCAGTCTCGGCGAAGACGGAGTACGTGTTTACATCGCCGCGACCAGCAAGTGGGTACCGGCCAGAGTCGCGGAGCAGGTGACTCATGCCTTCTGCCAGGCGGCGGGCGGCGACAAACTCGGCGTGCAGCGCGCGTTCGGCCTCCTCATTGCTGTCCGCCAGGGCTTTGATGAACTTCTCGCGGGCGGCCTTGTTGGTGGCCTTGGCGATCTTCTCGCTGCGCGTCGCGAAGAACTCCTGCTCTTGCACCTTGATGCGTTCCCATGGTGGGTTGCCCAGGACGCAGTCGAAGCCGCCGGCCCAGCCCGTCGTCGGGTCGACGCCCGCGCCGTCCTCGGGGACCTCGAAGACCTCGGGGAACTCCAAATGCCAGTGGAAGAACCTGTACTGCTGGCGCAGTCGAGCGATCTCGTCGTGGGTTGCCTGCGGCGCGGCTGCGACGTCGGGGTCCGCCAGTGCACGGAAGACACCGTGGGTGACGGCGGGCGGGGCATCCGCCATCTTCTTCCACATGAACGCGGCGCACCACGCGTCAGCCACGTGCAGGGCGCGAGCATACTCCTGCGAGGTTCTCCAGCCCTGGTAGGCGGATGCCTGGGTGCGGACTTCGCCGAGGTTATCGGCGGGGGCCTCGGTGATTCGGCGCAGGCCCTGGGCGAAGACGGCGTTGGCGACCTTCGCCTCGGAGTCCGGGTCGAAGAGGCTGAGCTGTTGCTTCCGCTGTTCGGCGTTCTGCTTTTCCAGGCCCTTGGCGTGCTTCTTGTCGTCGCCCTCAATGGGCTTGAACGCCGCGTCGGGGATGCCCTGCTTGAGCAGCGCGGGTGTGGCGCCGATCAGAGCGTTGCCGCACTTGATGTGTGCGTCGAGGAAGCTCAACGGCCTACCGGGCTCCAGGGCCTCCATCCAGAGCGACACTTTGGCCAGTTCGACGGCCATCGGGTTGAGGTCGACGCCGTAGATGCAGCGGGCAACGACCTCGTGCAGGGCGTGGCGGACGGCGCCGACGGTCGGCTCGGGGTTGCGTTCGCGGACGGCGGCGACCCGCTTGGCGATCCGGCGGGCCGCGGCGACCAGGAAATGCCCGGAGCCGCAGGCGGGGTCGCAGACAGTGAGCGACAGCAACGCGTCAACGATCGCATCGCTCGCGTCGGGCTGTCCGGCGGCGCTGGCCGCCTGCTCGCCGCGCTTCACCGCGTCGTCGATCACCGGGTCCAGCGCCGAGTCGAGCAGGCAGTCGATCAGCGAGGACGGGGTGTAGTAGGAGCCGGTGGTCTTGCGGGTGTTGCCGGCGAGTTCGACCAGCTCGAAGGTGCGGTCCACCGCGCTGTGCTTCGCCACCAGCTCCAGCAGGGACTCGTAGATAGAGCCCAGCTCCTCCGCGTCCAGGTTGCGGTAGTCCACCGACCGCCACCGGGGCGAGCCAGCATCCCGCACCAGCGACAGATGCCGCACGGCGGTCAGCAGGTAGTCGTTCGACAACGACAGGCCACGCAGCGGGGCGTCGGCGTCGCTGGCGTCGAAGAGGCCGCCGAGGCCGGAGAGGCCCAGCTCCGGCCGGCCGCTCTCGTTGCCGAGCGCGTCGAGGACGATCCGCAGCGCCTGATACTGGTCGCTGTGCGTCGTACCCCGGCGGCGTCGCGCCTGCGCTCGCAGCTGAGCAGACGAGAAGTACCGGCCGTACCGCTCGCGGGACTGCTCGTCGGCGTCGGGGTGATGCAGCGCGTCGCGGTCCTCGGCGACGAAGAGGAACAGCAGCTGATAGACCAGGCGCAGCAGGGCGTTGTGCAGGGCCTGCGGGTCGACGTTCTCCCGCAGCGCAGTGTTGTCCGGGTGGCGCAAGAAGCCGGTGCCGAGCGCGGTGATCGCGTCCTGGACGCCCTTTCGGAGCTGGTCGAGTGCACGGGTGCCGGCGCTGATCGCCTCCGTGCGCCACTTCTCCAGCCAGCACGTCGACGGTACCGTGCCCTCGGCGACCTCGAAGCGGGAAACGTGCAGCAGCCGATACAGCAGCACGAACTCGCTGAACAGCTCGCCGTCGAAAATTGCCTCCAGGTCGAACTCGACGTACGCGGCAGTGGCGAGCGCGCTGGAGTCGCGCAACAGCCGAAGCTGCCGGCCGTTGGTGAGCACCCCCCACAGGTGGGCCTCAGACCGGTTCAACAGCTCCTGCACCATCGACTGCGGCGGCACGCCCCCGCTGGCAAGCCGCTTGTCCAACGCCGCATTCCACGCGGCCAGGTGGATCGGCACGTGGTTCCAGCGGTGGCTGATCGGGAACGTCTTGGCGCCGTCGTCGGAGGTGATGCCGGCGGCGTCGAGCGCGGTCAGCCGGCCGAAGCCGAGCTCCGCAAAGAGCGGCTCCAGCCACTGGGTGACCGCCAGGCCGGTCGGGTCGGCGGGGGTTTCGGCCTCCGGGGCGACGGGCAGCCGGTCGCGCAGCTCCTTCCACACCGACTTGAGGTAGTCCCAGTGCCGCTCGGCGTCGTCACGGACCGACCGGGAGCCGACCACCCGGTAGTCGGCGGGCTTGGAGCCGCTGACGTCCTTGCCCTCGGCAATCCGGACCAGCATGTCGGCGGGGATCAGCCCGCCGATGGTGTGGACGGCCGAGAAGACCTGGTTGCGGGCGGTGGCGGACATTAGGCGTTGCCTCCGGCGGGGGTGGAAGCGGGCAGGTAGACGTAGGCGCCGAGGATGTCGGCGGGCTTCTGCGCGGTGACGGTGAGGCCGCGGACGATCTCGCCGGAGGCGCTGCGCACCCGGCGGTGCGAGGTGAGCAGTTCGGCGGCCAGTTCCTCGCCGGACGCCTCGAGGTGGTCGATGACCTCGGGCAGTCCGTCGAGGATCCGGCTCATCGTGCGCTCGCCGAAGTCCGGGTCGGTGTTCTCGTCGGCGGTCGCGTCGAGCAGCTTCAACGCGTCCTGGGTGGGCAGCCAGGTGGCGTTGGCGGGGGCCCCGGCGAAGGCGAGCAGCCGGGCGTCCTCGGCGACGAGCTGCCGTGTCCCGGTGCGGGACGGCAGGGTGAGGTGGAAGCGGTAGCGGACCAGCAGCAGCGTGGTGCGGCCGGCGACGGCCCGGGTGCGGATGACACCGCAGCGGCGGGCCGGGCGCGGCCCGGTGATCTGGTCGTCCAGGGCGGCGTTGAGGACGTACCCGGCGAGCGCCACCACGGCCGGGTCGGTGCGGACCAGGGCGGCCTCGCCGCGTGCGACGGCGGCCGTGGTCCGGAACGGGACCTTGCGGCCCTGCTCGACGTCGCCCCCGAGCACCGGGGCGAGCGCGTCGCGCAGGCCGGTGGGGGTGCCGCTCAGGTCGGTGGTGAAGTCGCCGCCCGGCTCGTCGCGGAGCACGCCGTCGAGCGCGCGGAGTGACTGGCGTACGAAGTCTCGGATCTCGGCGGCTCGGCCGAGCGTGTCGCGTATGGCGGCGACCTCGCGGGCTACCTCGTCCGGCCGGATGGTGTGCTGGGCGAACCGGGACCGGGACGTCTTCTCCTTCTCCGCGGCGGACTGCCACTCGGTCGCCAGCGCGGCGGCCTTCTTGTCGATGGCGCGGTATTCCTCGACGTCGAAAAGGCTGCCCTGCTCCTGCTCGTGGCCGCGCAGCAGCAGCCACTCCACGATCGCGTCGGTCACGCCTTGCGAGGCGGCGTCGGGGACGGAGACGGAGACGCCGAGGTCCTTGCGGATCTGCCGGTGCTTGCGGATGAGGACGTCGAGGACCTTGCCGTCGATGCCGTTGTCGCTCCCGTAGAGGGTGATGACCCGGACAACGTCGCGCTTCTGGCCGTACCGGTCGACGCGGCCCTCCCGCTGGTCGTGACGGGTGGGGTTCCACGCGAGGTCGTAGTGGACGACGGCGTCGAAGTGGTGCTGGAGGTTGACGCCCTCGGAGAGGCAGTCGGTGGCGACCAGGACGCGGCGGGCGTCGGGGGCATCGCCGGCCGCCTCGGCGAGTTCCTCGATGCGCTGCAGGCGCTGCTGCGGGGAGAGGGTGCCGGTGACGGCGCGTACCACGGTCTTCTTGCCGAGCGCGCCCTCCAGGTGCTCGGCGACGTACTCGGCGGTGGGGATGTAGCGGCAGAAGACGATCGGGTGGTAGCCCTCCTTGAGCAGGTCCTTGAGGTGCTTCACCAGCACGGCGAGCTTCTTATCCTCGGCCGGTCCCTCCAGCTCGGCCGCCCGGTCCGCGAGTTCGGCCAGCCGCCGGCCGGCGTCCACCTCGACGCCGCCGGCCTCGGCGCCGGGCGCGACATCCAGCCCTTCCAGCGCGTCGGTGTCGGAGAAGTCGCTGGTCAGCGGTGCGCCGAGCCGATCGGCCTCCTCGGCGCTGACAGCGGTCGCGGTCGCGGAGCGAGTGCGCAGGGTCTGCGCGGCGGCGCGCGGCGACGACACCAGCGACCGCAGCAACGCGATCGCCGACCACCAGGCGATCCGGGCCTCCCGACGGCCCTGGCTGTCAGCGGCTGCGACCCGCTCGCTGGCGTACGCGATGGCGTCGTCGAGCAGTGCCCGGTAGGCCGGGGAAAGCTTGTAGGTCTCGTCCTTGAACTCCCGGTCCGACGGGAAGGCCGTCTCCTCGGCGAGGCTGTTGTCGGCCAGGCCGTCCTCCTTGGTGAGGTACTGCCGCACGTCGGCGCGCTTGCGGTGCACGAAGTGCTGGGCGAGCATCCGCCGGCCGGACTCTGAGCCGAGGTCGACGGTGGCGAGTTCCGGCCGGACCAGGCCGAGGAGGTTGCGGAAGGCACTCTCCTTGCCGCTGTGCGGGGTAGCCGTGACCAGCAGCAGGTGCCGCTCGGTGTCGGCGGCGACGCGCTGCAGCAGCTCGAAGCGGAGCTGATTCTGGGACGAGGTGTTGTCGTCGGCGGCGACGCAGGTGTGGGCCTCGTCGACGATGACCAGGTCTGGGCAGTGGCGGACGAAGTCGTCGCGGTGCCGGGTCGACTTGATGAAGTCGGTGGAGACGATGACGTGGGGATGCCGGTCGAACAGCGACTGGCCCAGGTCCAGGCCGCGCTCCAGCTTGGACACCGTGGAGGCGAGGACCAGTTCGGCGTCGATGCCGAACTTGGTGCGCAGCTCCGCCTGCCACTGCTCGGCGAGGGCCGGCGAGCAGAGCACGGCGAGTTTGCTCGCGCTCCCCTGGGCCAGCAGCTCGCTGGCGATCAGGCCGGCCTCGACGGTCTTGCCGATACCGACGTCGTCGGAGATCAGCATGCGCACGGTCTTTTGCCGCAGCGCCATCAGTAGTGGCACGAGCTGGTAGGCGCGCGGCTCGACGGCGATCCCGGCGAGCGAGCGGAACGGGCCGGCGCCGGAGCGGAACCCGATCCGCAGGGCTGAGCGGAGCAGGCTCGCCGCATACGCGTCACCGAGGTCGGACGGCGTGGGCGGGGCGAACTCCGCGCTCTTCACCTGCTCGAACGCGGGGAAGACGGCGGCGATGTCGTCGTCGGCGCCACCCAGCGGGCGGAGGACCAGCATGTCGGGGGCGCTCTCGGGCAGCACGACCCAGTCGCGGCCCCGGGCGGAGACCAGCGTTCCGGCGCTGAAGGTGGTCATGAAGTGGTTCCTCGCGTCTTCGTGGTGGGTGGCGGTCGGGTGGTCAGGCGCTGGCGCCGGTGCCGAAGTAGCGCTTGTTCTTGGTGGCGATCGCGGACCAGTCGCCGTCGTACGGGAAGTGGATCACATCCCAGCCCATGTCGAACAGGCGCTCCTCCGCCTCACGGTCGCGTTCGGCGACCGAGTCGTGCTCGTGGACAGGCCCGTCGACGAACACGGCGACGTTGGCCCCGGGCAGGCGGTAGACGTAGTCGGGACGGGCCAGCGCCTCGGTGACGAATACCTGCGCGTCGTCCGGCAGCCGCAGGCCGCGCTCCTTCAGCCAGGCGATCAGCTTCCCTTCCAGCTTGGTGTCCGACTGCGCGGTGAGCCGGGCCAGCTGCTCCGTGCGGGACTCCCCTTCACCGGTGGTCCGCGCCGCCGCATTAGCGAACCGCAGCAGCAGGTCACGGACCAGGTGCCGGTTGATCGACTGATGGTTGAGCTGATTGCCGTAGGTCAGCAGGCACTCGTAGCAGCCCCAGGCGCAGGGGCGATCCTTGTGCGGGCCGCCCCGGTCCGTGCCGTCCGCGTCGAAGTGGCAGATGTCCAGGGCTGTGGCGGCGGCACGAGCCAGCGCCGCCGGATCCGACTGCATGAGCCGGAGTACACCGGCGCCGCCCTCGGCCGCCTCGGTGAACAGCATCCGGTCGCGGGGGCCATCGTCGGGCGGGAGCAGCTCGGTGGTGAGCTCCGAGTCCTCCAGTTCGAAGGCCGCCTCGATGCCGCGCTCCAGCGCATACATCAGCGTCAGCGCGACGTCATGGTCCAGCGGCTCGTCGAGCTTAAGCACGAGGATGTTCCGGCGGTCCTCGACGTACGGGATCACTCGCTTCTTGCGGCGCTTCTCGTTGCCGTCGGCGTCGACCACCGGCATCTCGCTGGAGTCGCCGGACGCCTCGCCGGCGTCGCGTTCGTTCATCCACCGCCCGTCTGCGGGGTCGAGCCAGAAACCGTCGGGCTCGTCCTGCTTGGCGCGGACCCGGCCGATGTTGGTGATGCGGACCGTCGCCGAGTCGCCGTAGGAGAGAGTGGCGAGCCGGTCCTCTCCGTCGGAGACGACGGCGTCCTGCCGGCCCGGCCGGGCGCCGTGGTCCTGGAAGCGATACGACGTCACCAGCCGGAAGCCCGCCCGGCGCCGCTCCTCCTCGTCCGAGGAGATGCGTTCCCGGCGCTTGGTGTAGACGGTGTGCAGGTGCAGCAGACCGTAGGTGGTGTCGCCGAGCGACTCGTTGCACATCTCGCAGCGGACCGCGCCGTTGCGAGCGTCGTGGTGGTAGCCGCAACTGGTGCATCGCCTTGCCTGGCTCGTCACCACCTCGCCGGCCGCGTCCGGCGGCAACTGGATGCGGGTGACCTGGTAACGGGCGCCCTCGTGGTAGATGAGCGCGCCCGGCCCGAACTCCCGGATGGCGAGGAAGCGGGGACGCTGCAGGTAGTCGCCGTCGCCGGAGCGGCGGCCGGTGGTCGGCACGTACGCGGCCAGCGGCAGGCGGGGGAACGAGTAGCCCGGCAGGAAGCCCTCGCTGGCCAGGTAGCGGTACGGGTTGAAGTCCGACAGGACCGACCGGTTCTCCACCGTCTCGTTCTTGAGCAGGTTGAGCTGCGTCTCGGCCTCCTTGCGTCGACCTACGGCGATTCGCCGGTCGCGCTCGGAGAGGGTGTGGTCGAGCACGCGGCGGTTCTGTTCGGCCTGGTCGACGAGCGCTGCCCGGAACAGGTCCCGCCAGCGGTCGAACGCCTGGTTGAACCGCTCCGGCGTGGTCCGGATCGTGTCCTCGATCCACTTGTCGTCCCACCACGTCGACTTCTCGAAGTCGGGCACCAGCGCGGCGAACACCCTCCGGGCGGCGGCCACTGCCCGCTCCTGCGCGTGGGTGTCCTGCAACGCCGCGGCAATGTGGTCCTGCAGCGCCAGCGCCGGGTTCGGAGTCCGGGTGTCCTCGAGGTAGCTGATGTCGATCGTCTCCGGGATCGCCCGGCCCAGCTTGATGCCCGCCTCGGCCAGCCAGACGGCGTGCACGTGCGAGCGCACCAGGTCCTCGTTGGCCAGGTCCAGCCGAGGCGGTGCCACCGCCCCGGCCACCATCCGCTCCGAGCGCCGGAAGTAGTACTGGTCGTGGCTGTTGCCGGTGGCGCAGTAGGTGGTGACGAGCGCCGGCTGCCCGGACCGGCCGGCGCGACCGCTGCGCTGGGCGTAGTTCGCCGGGGTCGGCGGGACGTTGCGCATCATGACGGCGTTGAGCTCGGAGATGTCGACACCGAGCTCCATCGTCGGCGAGCAGTAGAGCAGCTTCAACTCGGCCTTGCGGAAGGCCTCCTCCCGCCGCTCCCGCTCCATGGGGTCGACCTGCGCCGTGTGCTCGCGGGCGGTCAAGCCGGCCAGGGTTCCAGCCGTGCTCTGGTAGAGCTCGCGGAAGAACGTGTTGACCCGCGGCCCGTCGCCACTGGCGTAGGTCCGGGTCAGGGGGTCGTGGCTGCCGGTTTCACCTGTTCCGGCCCGCCAGATGAGAGCGCCCGCCGAAACCTGATAACCGGTGACCGGGGTGCCGGCCGAGCGCCGGAACCGGCTGCCGCGTTCCGGCACCTGAGCCACCTCGGTGACCTGACCACCGCGCTTGAGCACCTCCAGCAGGTCGGCGATCAACTCCTGGGCGTCATTCCAGGCCAGCTCGGGGAAGTGCACCCTGCGCAGGTACTTGCCGAACTTGCCCCGTCCCGAGAGGAACACATTCGATCGGTCCAGGCCCCGACCCGAAGGCTGCGGGTAGGCCGCGCCGACCTTCGGCTTGTCGCCGGCGGAGAGCACCCACGGGTCGACGAGGCGTTCCTCGCTGGCCCGCTGGAGCGAGTCGAAGTCGTCGCGGAAGTACTGGACGTCGATCGCCAGACCCCGGCGCATCTCGTCCAGCAGCACCCGCATGATCTCTCTGCGGTCCTGCGGCTCCGCATCGCGGAGCTTCTCGTGGGTGCCCGACCAGCGGTCCTGCCTTTCGGCAAGCCAGTCCAGATCGTGATAGTCGATCTTCAGGAGGCCGGTCTGCTCGAGGTTGGGCATGGTGATGCGCCAGCCGCGTTCCAGATCCAGATACAGCCGGAATGCGACCACGTCGCGCAGCGTCTTGGCCGCCAGGTTGGCCAGCGACGGAGGGAGGTCGGCTTCCCGCGCGTAGTCGCCGAGGCTCAGGCCGAGCGCGGCGGTGACCCGCCCCGCGAGATCCTCGTGGGTGATGCCGTCATCGCCCGCCTCGACGACGGCCCGGTAGAGGGCGCCGCGAAGCTGCGTGACCTGCACGAAGTCGTTGAAGTGACCGGCCTGCAGCGAGGCATCCTGCCGGTTGTCGACGAAGGTGAGCAGCTTGCGCGCCTTCTTGTTCAGCGCCTCCGGTGGGGCCTGCATCAGCGACCGGACGATCGACGCCGACACCAGCGAGGTGGCCGACGAGCGGCCCTCCTGATCCAGCGTCGCGAGCTTGGCGAAGTCCTTCCCCCGGGTCTGCTCATAGCTGACCCCGCAATGCAGGCAGAAGAGGAACGGGGACGGGATGAACGCCGCCTTCAGGTCGCCATGGCCTTCCCAGCCCTGCGGGTTGACCGTAATCGCCTGTGGCAACCGCTGGCGATAGGAGGTCTTGACCACCTCACGGCCGCCGGCATCGACCTCCAGCCACGACTCGGGGATCCGCCGTGCCCCGATCGCCTCCTCCTCGTCCGTCGGCCACGGACGGTCCGAGTCGATGTAGAGGTAGCCGTCGTCACCGCGGCCACCCGATGCGGCGGTGTCCCGCCGCGGCGCGTACACGACCTTGCCGTCCTTCTCGGACCGCCACACCGTCAGATACTCCTGGCCGCACTCACGGCAGAAGGCCAGCGGCAGAAGGATCTTGCCGTCCGAGCCGGGCAGCACGAGCTGGTACTCGCGGGTGAGATGCCGGGTGAGTTCGTCCTCCAGGGTGACGTAGACGGTGTCGCCCTTGGAGAGGAACTGGTGCAGCCGGAACGCGAACAGCGGACGCTCGGTGGCCGGGTCCCGAGCTTCCGAACCGGCCTTGAGCGTGGCCCGGATCGCCTGAGCGCAGTCGGCGGCGGTCAGGCCGCTCTGCCGCGCCAACTCCAACGCCGCATCCTCGATCTTCGCCGGCTTCTGCCGCACGAGTTGGCCGGTGACCGGATCCGTGGCGAGCCCGAACCGGGTCTCGATCCAGCGGGCCAGCGGATCGTCCACCAGGTCCGCGTACGCCCGGGGAGCGCCGGGCGCCCGCAGCCGCTCCACCGGCACGGTGTCGGGCGTCGCCGCCGTCGCCCGGATCAGCGTCTCGCCGATGACGTTGCCTTGGCTGACCTCGGTGCCGAACAGGGTGGTGGCCACCCGTGCCACCGCATCACGCTGGTCATCGAGGGTGCCCTCGGTCGACATGGTGGCCGAGGTGCCGATGCACTGCAGGTCAGTCGCCTGGCAGGCCTCTCGGACCCGGCGGATCAGCAGCGCCACGTCGGCACCTTGCCGGCCGCGATACGTGTGCAGCTCGTCGAAGACGAGGAACTCCAGCCCTCGAGCCATCTTGATGAGCGAGCGGCGGTCGTCCGGCCGGGTCAACATCAGCTCGAGCATCACGTAGTTGGTGAGCAAGATGTCCGGCGGGTTGTCGCGGATCTCCTTGCGCCGCTCGTCGCTCTCCTGCCCGGTGTACCGGGCGTAGGTCACCGGCTCGCGGCCCGGCCCGTAACCGTCACAGAGGTACTTGTCGAGTTCCTTGAGCTGGCTGTTGGCCAGCGCGTTCATCGGATAGACGATGATCGCCCGCACGCGCTTCTGGGCCTTCGGGCCCTCCTGCTCGCGCGCCTTGAGCACCTTGTCCACGATCGGAACGATGTAGGACAGGGACTTACCGGACCCAGTGCCGGTAGTGAGGACGTAGGAGGCACCCGACTGGGCCTTGTCGATGGCCTCCCGCTGGTGCCGGTGCAGGGTCAGCGGACGCCCGTCGCAGCTGGTGCCGCCCTCGGTCTTGTTCGCCTGGAAGATGCGCGCGCACTCGCGGTGCAGCACACCCTCGTTGACGAGTTCGAGCATGCTGCCGCCGGAGGCGAAGAACGGGTTCAGCGACAGCCAGGGGTCGGGCCACTGCGACTTCGCATCGAGGTCGCGCTCGACGAAGTCGACGATCCGGTCGTCGCGGATGATCGTGCCGCCCTCGGTAAAGGCGCGGTATTCACGGATAAGTTCCTGGTGCACCTCGAACACGTCCATGCCCGAGGCCGGACTCGCCGTGACGGATGGTTCGGAAGCCGCGGGCCGTGTAGTGCTCGCACCGATCATGTAGGCCGACTGGAAACGGCTCACCGGGTTGAAGTCGTCCCACCCGGGGACCTTGTCCTCCCCCTTCGCCAACGGCAGCAGCACTTCCCGGACGGCCACCGCGTCCTCCGCCCGCTCCGCCGGGTCCTTGGCGAGCAGACGTTCGACGAGCCGCTCTAGGCTCGCCGGCACATCAGAACGCAGCACGCGCACCGGCGGCGGCGCCTCCTCCAGGTGCTTCTGCCCCACCTCGTGGGCAGAGCCGCTGTGGAATGGCGGCACGCCGGTAAGCAACTCGAACAGGACGCAGCCGAGCGCGTACAGGTCGGCCGCCTGCGTGACCGACGACGCTCGGAACTGCTCGGGGGCCATGTAGCGCGCTGTACCCACCGTGACACCGGTGCTGGTGAGGCGTTCCGCCTCGTCGGCGTCAACGATCCGGCCCATGCCGAAGTCGAGGACCTTGACGAGGCCACCGCGCACGAGCATCACGTTGGACGGCTTGAGGTCGCGGTGGATCACGCCAGCGGAATGTGCCGCGGCAAGACCGTCGGCGATCTGAGCGCCGATCGCGGCGACCCATGCGATGGGCAGCTGCGGCTGCTCGGAGATCAGGTCACGCAGGGTCTCGCCGTCGACGAACTCCATGGCGATGTACGGAAGGCCGGAGGAGTCAACGCCTCCCCCGATCGAGCGTGGGAGGTTCGGGTGGGTGAGCCGACGCATGATGCGCGTCTCACGCTCGAACCGCTGAACCGCCTTGCTGTCAGCAGTCGAGTCGATGACCGCGCCGGACCGGCTTCGGAGGATCAGCTTGACCGCGGCGACCCGATCCGGAGAGCCCTCCGCTGCCTGCAGATCCTCCGCCCGGTGGACCTCACCCATATTTCCCCTGCCGAGCGCGTTCAGCAGGCGGAACCTGTTCGCCACCAGTTCCATCTCCACGGCCACTCCTACATCCCCCACTAGCCGCAGCTATGCGTACGTCAGCGTCCCCGCGACCCGGTCGATGTCAGCGCCCGCTCGCGCCATCCGACCCTTCTCGCCGGGTTCCTTTGGTTTTCCTTAAGGCAGGCAGTATGCCTGCTGGTCTGCATCGTTGTAGTCCCCCACCCGGGCCGAGATGATCAACCGCGCGGCGGCGGGGGTGCCCTGCCCGCCCGCCAGCCAGGCTTCCGCGCAGGTCACCGAGGCGCCGCGCCGGCGTCGGATATCCGACGACATGCGTGCGAGTTGCAACCTGCGGGCCACGGCGAGTTACTCCTCGTCGGGTCGGATCGCGCCCCGGGCGAGGCCATCGGCGGTGAGCTGCACCAGCTCCGCGCCGAGCGATGCCGCCCGTCGGATTGCCGACTCGAAGGTGTCGAGCCGCTGAAATGCCTGGCCGTGCACTCGCTGCTCAGCGGGCGGCAGCCGCCGCACCTGCGCGCGCCGGATGTCGATGCGCAGCGTCCCTGACAGGCTCGACGCCTGCCTCTCATTGGCCGACGTCCGGAGCTGCCCGGCGAGGAACCACGAGTCGAGTGCCGCCGGGTTGGGCCGCAACAGGTACAGGTTCCGTCCCAGCAGTGCCCCCTCGAACGTCACCACCCGGGCGGTGAGCTGCCTGGCGATTGTCGGCACCACCACGTCGCCGGGAACGAGTGGGATCTCCTGCCCGAGCCGGCCATCGTCCCGACCGGACGGGACTTCACCGTTCAGCACGTCCTGCACGGTCAGCACCGGTGGCCCGATGGTTGACGGCGCGCCGCCCTCGGATGACGCCGCGCGGATGGGGCCGATCAGTTGCAGTGCCCCAGCCCGGGCCAGCTCCCCCACCGATAGGAACTCCCCGTCCGGCCCTTCGGGCGTGGGTGTGACCTGCGGCATCAGCGCCGGTAGGTCGCCGATGATGGAAGCGAGGTGCTCTCTGGTGCGTACTAGATGCTCTCCGGTGGCCTCGCCCCCGACGGCGGGTTGGCGTCGCGCGGGGGTGAGGTCGACCTCCTCGTCGAGCAGCTCGATGACCGGGACCGCCCGGGCGAAGCCAGCCTCCTCGATGTCGGCGTCCGGCGCGGCGGTGAAGGCCCGCCAGACGGCGAGGATCCGCGCGTAGGTCTCGGCAGCGTCACCGCCAGCGGCGTCGACCAGCAGTGCCCGCGACGGTGGCGGCGCGTCGGGCGCGGGCCGCCGCAGCACCCACAGGTGCAGGGGTACGCCGTGCGGCGCGGCCACCCCCGGCGGGAGCGCGATGACGGCGCGCAGGGCGCCGCGGCGCAGCAGCTCGGCGCGGATGCGGCGGCCGGGGCGCCGGCTGGCGACGGTGGGTGGCATCAGCAGCACCGCGTGGCCGCCGGCGCGCAGGTGGGCGAGAGCGTGCTGGGCCCAGGCCAGCTCCGGTTCGGTACGTGGGGTGGTGCCGACGATCCAGCGAGGGTCGTGGCCGAGTTCCTCGTCTCCCCAGTTGGTGGTCCCGAACGGCGGATGGCAGACGACGGCGTCGAAGGTCCGGCCGGCGAAGGCGTCGGCGCGCAGCGAGTCACCTGTGCAGACTTCTCCTGCCACGTCGCGCAGGGCCAGCCACAATCCGGCCAGCCGAGCGAGGTCCTGGTCGATCTCCTGCCCGTAGGCCGAGGTGCAACCGGCCCGGACGGCGGCGCGGAGCGTGGCGCCGGAGCCAGCGGCCGGGTCGAGGAGGGAGCCGCCACCGACCCCGACGAGCCCGACCATCAGATCGGCCAGGTCGTCCGGGGTGGCGAAGGGGCGGCCGGGTCCGGGGGCGGAGAACCGTTGCCACAGCGCGTCGAAGGCACCCTGCGGTCCGAGTTCGTCGGCGAGCGCGTCGATGTCGGTCAGTAGCGGCTTGAGCTGCGGATCGGCTGATCGGCCGGGGCGTTGACCGCGTTGCCGGGCGAGGAGCAGGGCGCCGACGGTGGCCAGGCCGGCGGCGGGTGACTGGCTCGCGGCGGCGAGGTGCCGCCACAGCCGGTCGGCGCTGGCCAGCTCAGGGAGTTTCCCCTGGGCGTGGAGCCACTGCTCGACCTGTCCCAAGTCGAACTCGGGGCTGGCCGCGGTGCCGCCTACCGGGGCGGGGAAGTCGGCGTGCCGTTTGCGCCAGTTGCTGACTGCGGCCCGACCGACACCGGCGAGCCGGGCGATCTCCGCTGCGGTGATGGTCAGTGTCTCCTGCACGTTCGGAGTGTGTCACGCCTGTCAAGCATGATGTGTGTTGACAGCGTTCACAGATGATGCTCTCATTGACGCCGCCACGTTCACAGCAGGAGGAAAACGATGCGCAAGGCCACCACTCTCGCCCTGATCGCCACCGGTCTCGTCGCCCTGGGCTGCGGCGCCGGCACCACCGACGACGCCACCAGCAGCAAGGCCGACACCACGAGCAGTGAGGCCGACGCCGGCGGCGCCAAGGGCGACGACAAGCCCGCCAAGGTCGCGAAGATCGGCCAGCCGGCCCGGGACGGCAAGTTCGAGTTCACGGTCAAGTCGTCCAAGTGCGGCGTCGCCAAGATCGGCACCGACCTGATCGGCGCCAAGGCCCAGGGCCAGTTCTGCCTGGTCACGCTCAACGTCAGGAACATCGGCAAGGAGTCGCAGATGTTCGACGGCAGCAGCCAGAAGGCGTACGCCGCCAACGGCACCGAGTACTCCGCCGACGGCGGGGCCGCCATCTACGCCAACAAGAACGCCGAGACGTTCCTCAACGACATCAACCCCGGCAACCAGGTCACCGGCGTCGTCGTCTTCGACATCCCGAAGAAGGTCAAGCTCGCCAAGCTCGAGCTGCACGACTCGCCGTTCTCCGGCGGCGTGACCGTCTCCCTCACCTGATCCACCGCTCAACCGGGGCGGGCGCCACCGCCCGCCACCGTGACGTAGCCGAGGTTGAGCAGGTAGAAGCCGACCACGAGCAGGCTGTTGACCGCGCCGGCCAGCCGCTTGTCGGCGAACACGTCCTCCAGGAACACCAGCCCGTTGCGCGAGAGCGCCCGGGCCACCCACACGGTCAGCCCGACGCTGATCGCCAGGTAGGCCAGGTACATCCAGACCTTGACGTCCATCCCCGTCGCCTCTCTTGAACGCGTTCAAATCGAAGTCGGGCTCAGCGTACGACAGTCTTTGAACGCGTTCAAGTGTGCCGGCCGACAGCCGGCCGGTATGGTCACGGCGGCGTTGTCGGAGCGGACGGGCGGGTCATGCGGATCGGTACGCGGAACGTGGGGGCGGGTCGGCTGGTCCTCAGCCCGGTCGGCGACCTCGACATGGCCGGCACCGCCGCGTTCGACCGGGCGCTCGACGGCGTGCTGGACCGCCCGGGTCTCGTGGAGATCGTGGTCGACCTCGGCGCGGTCCCGTTCCTCGACTCGACCGGCGTGGCCGCCCTGCTGCGCGGCGCGGCGGAGGCGGTCGGCCGGGGCGCCACCCTCCGGGTGACCGACCCGCAGCCGGTGGTGGCCCGGGTGCTGCGGATCACCGCGGTAGACGTCCTGCTGGGCTGGCCGGGCGGGCAGGGTGACGGCTCCGCAGTCGAACCCGGCTGGCGCCGGTTGCGGTAGCCCGCCTCAGGGCTCCACCCGCGCCGCCGCCGCGCCGGACCACTCCAGCAGCACCATCGTGGCGTCGTCGCGCGAGGCGGTGCCCCGGTAGTCGGCCACCGCCCGGCTCAGCCGGCGCAGCGTCTCCGGTGCGGGCAGGTCCGACCCGATGTGCCGCTCGGCGAGGTCGGCGAGCCGGGGCAGCCCGAACATCTCCCCGGTCGCGTCGCGCGCCTCGGTCACCCCGTCCGTGTAGAGCAGCAGCCGGTCCTCCGGCTCCAGCCGGGCCTCGCCCGGCTCCCCGCCGGGCAGGTTCAGGCCGAGCGGCGGGCGCCGCCCGCCGGTCAGGGCGCGGACGGCCCGACCCCGGCGCAGCAGCACCGGGGCGGGGTGTCCGGCGTTGACGTAGCGGACCCGCCCGGTGCCGACCTCGACCTCGGCCAGGACGGCGGTCACGAACCGCCCGTCCCGCCACTGGCTGAACACGGCCGCATCGACCGCGGCGACCTGCTCCGCCAGCCCGCCGCCGGCCCGCCGGGCGGCCCGCAGCGCGGCGAGCGCCACCACGGTGGTCAGGGTCGCCGGCAGCCCGTGCCCGACCCCGTCCAGCACCGCGAGCGCGAGCCGGTCACCGTCCAGCGCGTAGTCGAACGCGTCCCCGCCCACCTCGTAGCAGGGCTCCAGGATCGCGCTGACGGCGACCGTGTCGACGGCGAAGGTGAGCGGCGGGAGCAGTTGCCAGAGCAGTTCGGCGGAGACCGCCATCGGTTCGCTGCGCCGGACACGGTGCAGGCCGTCGCCGTACGGGGACTTGCTGGTGAGCAGGTGCCCGATCAGGCCGGCGATCGTCCGGCAGCCGTCCCGCAGGGCCTCGTCCGCGGGATCCGTCCCGGCCGGCAGCCGGACCTCCAGCAGCCCCAGCCGGTCCGTGCCGTTGACCACGGGCACCCAGAGCCGGCCGTCCTGCCCGGCCCGCACCCGTACCTCGGTGTAGGCGCGGCCGGGCAGGCTGGTGTCGATCGGCAGCGGCTCGGGCAGCGGCCGGCCCGGCTCGGGCAGCGGGCGCAGCAGCTCCTGCTCGACGTCCACCACGTACGTGGTCACGGACACATCGAGATCGCGCACCGCCGCGGTCACCGCCGCGGGCAGCGCGTCCGGCGGCACGCGGTGGGACCGGGCGACCAGGTCGGCCAGGGCCCGGTGCCAGGGGTCGGTGGCGGTCATCCGTACCGGTTACCCGCTGGACGGGCCGGCCAGACCTCAGCCGGCCAGGCCGAGCACCTGGGCCGCCGCGCGCCCGTTGGCGTGGCTGGCGCCGTACGTGGTGACGAAGGCCCGGGCGCCGGTCGGTCGCCAGTCGCTCGGCCAGCCCATCTCCACCACGGTCACCGGGTGCGTGGCGGCCAGCGCGTCGACCAGTTCCCGCGCCCCCGGCAGCCGGTGCAGGTGGCGGCCGACCAGCACGATGGGCCGCTCCCCGGCGAGCTCGCGCAGCGCGTCCGGGTCGGTCTCGCCGGCGACCGCACGGACCTCCTCGGCCCCGGCCAGGTGCGGGCCCAGCCCCCACGGCACCCGACCCTCGGCGATGGTGGAGGTGGCGTGCACCTGCACCACCAGCGGCACGGCCAGGCCGGTGACGTCGCCCTCGACGCGCACCGCGCGCAGCGCGGCGGCGTAGCCGAGGCCGTCCGTGGTGTCGGCCGCGCTGGCACCCGCGCCGGTCCAGGCGGCCAGCTCGGCGGCGCGGCCGGCGGCCTCCTCCACCCGGGCCCGGTCCAGCCGGCCGTCGGCGAGCGCGGCGGCGATCTCCTCGACCACGTGCTCGACCAGGCCGGCGTCGACCTTGGCGCCGATGCAGAGCAGGTCCGCCCCGGCGGCCAGGGCACGGACCGCGGCCGGACCGACCCCGCCGGCGGCCAGCGCGGCGCCCTTCATCTCCAGCGCGTCGGTGATCACGGCGCCGGTGAAGCCGTACTCGCCGCGCAGCAGGTCGACCAGGACCGCGCGGCTGAAGGTGGCCGGGCCGTCGCCGGTCAGCGCGGGCACCCGGATGTGCGCGGTCATGACGGCGCGGACGCCTGCGTCGACCACGGCCGCGAACGGCGGCAGGTCCCGGTCGCGCAGCACGGCCGGCGGCACGTCGACGGTGGGGAGTTCGTAGTGGGAGTCGGCGACGGTCGCGCCGTGCCCGGGGAAGTGCTTGGCGCAGGCGGCGACCCCGGCGGACTGGAGGCCGGCGACCGCGGCGGCCGAGTGGGCGGCCACCCGGGCCGGGTCGGCGCCGAACGAGCGGGTGCCGATCACCGGGTTCTCGTCGGCGGTGTTCACGTCGACCGTCGGGGCGAGGTCCAGGTTGATGCCGAGGGCGGCCAGCTCCGCGCCGATCGCCGCGTAGACCTGGCGGGTCAGGGTCAGGTCGTCGACCGCGCCGAGGGCGGCGTTGCCCGGGTACGGGCTGCCGGTGGCGTGCGCGAGCCGGGTGACGTCCCCGCCCTCCTCGTCGATCGCGATGAGCACGTCCGGGCGGCCGGCGCGCAGCGCCGCGGTGGTTGCCGCCACCTGGGCCGGGTCGTGGATGTTGGTGCCGAACAGGGTGTGCCCGGCGAGCCCGTCGGCGAGCAGGTCGACCGCCCAGTCGGGCGGGACCGGGCCGGGGTACGCCGCCAGCAGCGTGCCCAGCGCGAGCCGGCGGAGTCCTGGATCCAACCCCACGAGTATCCCCTTTCCCTGCCGGGTCGTCCGACGGCCCCGGATCGGGGTGGCCGATACGCTAACGGACACCCTCGGCAGGCGTTTTGTGGTTAGCAAACTTTACTGAAAATTGAGGACGTGGCATGAGTGCGACCCGGCTGCCCGGCACCCCCCGACTGTTGCGGGCGCTCAACGATCGCGCGGCGCTGGAACTGCTGCTGGAGCAGGGGCCACTGACCCGGGCGCGGATCGGCGAGCTGACCGGGCTCTCCAAGGTCACCGCGTCCCAGCTGGTCGAACGGCTGGAGGAGCGCGGCCTGGTCACCCGGGTCGGCGAGCAGGCCGGCGGGCGGGGCCCGAACGCCCAGCTCTACGCGGTCCGCCCGGGCAGCGCCTACGTGGTCGGCGTGGACGTCGGCGCCGAGCGCGTGGTGGCCGCCTGCGCCGACATCACCGGGGCGGTGATGGGCCGGGTCGAGCAGTCCACCAGGGACACCGACGACCCGGTCGGGGTCGTGCACAACGCGGTGGTCCAGGCCGCAAGCAGCGCTGGCGCGGAGCTGTCCAGCGTGCGGCGGATCGTGCTGGGCACCCCCGGTCTGGTCGACCCGGGCACCGGCGACATCACGTTCGCGTTCAACCTGCCGCGCTGGCACCGCGGCCTGCTCGCTGCGCTCCGCGAGGACCTGCACACCCCGGTGCTCTTCGAGAACGACGTGAACCTGGCCGCCGTGGCCGAGGCCCAGTCGGGCGCGGCGCAGGGTACGGCGGACTTCGTCCTGGTCTGGCTGGACGCCGGCGTCGGCCTGGCGATCATGCTGGGCGGCCGGCTGCACCACGGCAGCAGCGGCGCGGCCGGCGAGATCGGCTACCTGCCGGTGCCCGGCGTGCCCATCCCGCGCGACGTGTCGAAGCGGGCCAAGCCCGCGTTCCAGCAGCTCGCAGGGGCCGATGCGGTGCGCGCCGTGGCCGCCGAGCACGGCTTCGCCGCGGCCGGCGCGGCCGACGCGGTGCGCGCCGCCATCGCCGCCGGCAGCGCGGGCGGCCCGATGCTGGACGAGTTGGCCCGCCGGCTGGCGCTCGGGGTGGCGAGCACCTGCGTGGTGCTCGACCCGCCGCTGGTCGTGCTGGCCGGCGAGGTGGGGCAGGCCGGCGGGGCCGCGCTGGCCGAGCGGGTGCAGCGCGAGGTGGCGGCGATCACGCTGGTCCGGCCCCGGGTGGTCAGCACCGGGCTGACCGAGGAGCCGATCCTGCGTGGCGCGCTGCGCACCGCGCTGGACGCGGTGCGCGACGAGGTGTTCGGCTCGACGGTCGGCTGACCGCCGGCCCGTCGTCGCCCGCGCCGCCATGTGAAGGAATTCTTCACGAGCCGGCAAAACTCTGCAAGGAGTTGCCGGTGCGGCCCCCGGCCGGGGACCGCACCGGCGCGACTCAGATCAGATCGCGGCGGCGGAACACCGCGAAGGCCGCCACGACGAGGGCGGCGGTGAGGCCGAGCAGGACCACCAGCCCCGGCGCCCAGCCCAGCGAGTAGTAGCCGTCGCAGAAGCCGGTGATGTCACCGCCGCACGCGTCACCGTCCCAGAACCGGGCCTCGCCGCTGAGCCAGGCCCCCAGGTAGCTGGAGAGCATGAACCGGTCCGGACGGCCCACCGACAGGATCTGGAACACCAGCCGCGCGCCCAGCTCCCAGACCACCAGGTAGGCGGCCACCGTGCCGAGCGCCGCCGAGGTGTGCCGGCCCAGCGTGGCCATGGCGAAGCCGAGCGCCGCGGCGAGCAGCACCAGCACCAGGCCCCGTACCCAGACCGCGCCGAGCGACGACCAGAAGTCGCCACCGAGCCGGCCGGCGAGCCCGGACGCCTGGCCGATCAGCCAGAACACCCCGAGGTACGCCACCGACGCCACCACGGAGAGCGCGAGCAGCCCGCCGGTCAGCGTGCCCAGCTTCGCGCCGAGCACCGCGAGCCGGCGCGGTCGCCAGAGCAGCAGGTTGACCACGCCGCCCGAGTTCAGGTCGGCGCCGATGTAGGAGGCGCCGACCAGGAACCCGAACATCGCCAGGAACGCGATCAGGAAGTAGAGCAGCGGCTCGGCCTCGTTGGCGAAGACGAACACGCCGCTGAGGTAGTCGGAGGCGCTCGGCAGCTTCTCCATGAGGGCCGGGTCGATCTGCGCGCAGTCCCGCGGCAGGTAGTCGTTCTCGTCCGGCGTCACGGTGCCCGCCTTGATCCGCACGCAGCGGTCGTGCGCCAGCTCCATGTTGCGCACCTCCTCGGCGGCCTGGGCCTGGGCCCGGCTCAACTCCGACGGCGAGGGCCGGTGCGAGCCGGCCAGCGTGGTCGCGACGGTCACCGCGAAGGCGATAGCCAGCAGCAGCACCATGAGCTGCACGAAGCGGCGGGCGGCCAGCCGCTCCAGCTCGGCACGGACCAGGTTCACGCGTCCACCTCCCGGACGTCCAGGTCGATCACTCCGTCGAGCGGCGGGGCCCCGTCCACCTGGCGGGGCAGCGCCGGGGGGTGCGGGTGATCGCCGGTCAGCTCCAGGAAGACGCTCTCCAGGTCCGGCCGGAGCGGGATCAGCTCGCGTACCCAGAGCCCCTGCTCGCCCAGCGTGCGGCTGATCAGCTCGGGGTCGACGACCCCGGTCACCACCAGGAGGTCCGCGTGTGCGCTCACCGCCAGGCCGGCCCGGCCGAGCAGCTCCACGGCCCGCTCGGGCTCGGCCACCCGGACCTGCCACTGGTGCTGGTCGAAGCCCGCCAGCACCTGCTCCACCGGCCCGTACGCGACCCGCCGGCCGTGGCTGATGATCGTCACGTGGTCGCAGATGAGCTGGATCTCGGCCAGGATGTGGCTGGAGAGCAGCACGGTCACCCCGGCCGCGGCGAGCGACCGCATCAGGTCCCGCATCTCCCGGATGCCGGCCGGGTCCAGGCCGTTCGCCGGCTCGTCGAGGATCAGCAGCTCCGGGTCCTTCAGCAGCGCCGAGGCGACCGCCAGCCGCTGCTTCATGCCCAGCGAGTAGCCCTTCACCCGCTCGTCGCCCCGGTCCCGCAGGCCGACCTGCTCCAGCACCTCGTCGACCCGGGTGGTGGGCACGCCGCCGGCCAGCGCCAGCAGCCGCAGCGTCCGGTGGGCGGTGAAGTTGCCGAAGAACTGCGGGCTCTCCACGATCGCGCCGACCCGCCCGGCCACGTCGGACAGCCGCTCCGGGGAGGCGGCCCCGAGCACGCTCATCCGGCCCGCGTCGGCCCGGACCAGCCCGAGCAGGGCGCGCAGGGTGGTGGTCTTCCCCGAGCCGTTCGGGCCCAGGAAGCCGTGCACCTGACCGGCCTCCACCAGCAGGTCGAAGCCGTCGACGGCGACCCGGCGCCCCTGACGCAGGGTGTGGAACGTCTTGCGCAGACCGGCGATCTCGATGACCGCGCTCATCCGCACGCCTCCCGGCAGCGGTCGGGCATTCGGCGTCCTCCCGGAGTGGTGACCAACGACACGGCGCCCCACCCTATGGCCGCGACGCCGCCCGTGGGGGGCACCGGGCCGGCTGCGTGATTGGATGGGCACCGTGACTGGTGACCTGACCCCCGGCGCCGCCGGCGCCTACGCCCCCTCGCCCGTGGACGCGGATCTGGTGGTCAGCCTGGACGGGGTCGGCGTCCGGCGCTCCGGCAGCTCGCTGCTCCAGGACGTCGACTGGCGGGTCGAGCTGGACGAACGGTGGGTGGTGCTCGGCCCGAACGGCGCCGGCAAGACCACCCTGCTCAGCCTGGCCGCCGGCCGGCTGCACCCGACCACCGGCGCGGCGCACGTGCTCGGCGAGCGGATCGGCCGCACCGACGTCAACGAGCTGCGGACCCGGATCGGCCTCTCCACGGCCACCCTCGCCGAGCGGATCCCCGCCGACGAGCGGGTCACCGACGTGGTGGTGACCGCGGCCTGGTCGGTGGTGGGGCGCTGGCGGGAGAGCTACGACCGCACCGACGAGGCGCGCGCCCGCGCGCTGCTCGGCCAGCTCGGCGTCGCCCACCTCGCCGAGCGGACCTACGGCACGCTCTCCGAGGGCGAGCGCAAGCGGGTGCAGATCGCCCGGGCCCTGATGACCGACCCGGAGCTGCTGCTGCTCGACGAGCCGGCCGCCGGGCTCGACCTGGGCGGCCGCGAGGACCTGGTCGCCCGGCTCGCCGAGCTGGCGTACGACCCGGACGCCCCGGCCATGGTGCTGGTGACCCACCACGTCGAGGAGATCCCGCCGGGCTTCACCCACGCGCTGCTGCTGCGCGAGGGGGGCGTCGTGGCGCAGGGCCTGCTCGCCGAGACGCTCACCGCCGACAACCTGTCGAAGACGTTCGGCCTGCCGCTGGTCGTCGCGCGGGCCGGCGAGCGCTGGACCGCGCGCGCCGCCTGAGCCCGACGGGAGACGACGCCGTGCAGCAGACCCGGGTCGCCGTGGTGGGCAGCGCCAACATGGACCTGGTCGGCATCGCCGCCGCGCTGCCCCGGCCGGGGGAGACCGTGCTCGGCAGCGAGTTCGTCATGCTGCCCGGCGGCAAGGGGGCCAACCAGGCCATCGCCGCCGTGCGCGCCGGCGCCTCCTGCGTCTTCCTCGGCGCGATCGGCTCGGACGCCTTCGGGGTCACCCTCAAGGCCCGGATCACCGCGGCCGGCGTCGACACCGGCCACCTCCGGGTGGTGTACGGCCCCTCCGGCGTCGCCCTGGTCATGGTCGGCGGCGCGGGGGAGAACGCCATCCTGGTCACCCCCGGCGCCAACGACGCGTTCACCGGGCTGACCGAGGGCGAGCTGGCCGCCGTACGCGAGGCGGACGTGCTGGTCGCGCAGCTGGAGGTGCCGGTGGAGACGGTGACCGCGGCGGCGCTGGCGGCCCGGTCGGCCGGCACCCGGGTGGTGCTCAACGCGGCGCCGGCCCGGCCGGTGCCGGCGGAGCTGCTGGCCGCGGTCGACGTGCTGGTGGTCAACGAGCGGGAGGCGCACGCGCTCACCGGCCGGGCCGCGGACGAGCCGGCGGCGCTGCTCGAGCTGGCGCCCCGGGCGGTGCTCACGCTCGGCGGCCACGGCGCCTGGTACGTCGAGCGTGACCGGCCGGCGGTGCACGTGCCGGCGGTGAAGGTCGACGTGGTCGACTCCACGGCCGCCGGCGACGCCTTCACGGCCGCCCTGGCGGTGGCCTGGGGTGAGGGGCGCGAGTTGGTCGAGGCGGTGCACTGGGCGGCGGCGGCCGGGGCGGCCTGCGTCCGCAAGGTCGGCGCCTCGGTGGCGCTGCCCCGTCGGGTGGAGATCGACGAGCTGTTCCGCCGGCCGGCCTGACCTCAGGCGGCGCCGGCCCGGAACGCCCGCCGGTACGCCGACGGCGACGTCCGCATGGCGCGGCCGAAGTGGTGCCGGTAGGTGACCGGGCTGTCGAAGCCCACCGCCGCCGCGATCTCGGTCACCGGCGCGTCGGTCGTCTCCAGCAGTGCCAGGCTGGCCCGCACCCGCTGGTCGATCAGCCACCGGATCGGGCTGGTCCCGGTGGCCCGGGCGAAGTGCCGCAGGTAGCTGCGCGTCGACAGGTGCGCCTGCCGGGCCAGCGCCGCCACGGTCAGCGGCTCGGCCAGGTGCCGGACCGCCCAGGCCAGGCTCGCGGTGATCCGGTCGTCGTCCGGGTCGACGCTCACCGGCGCCTCGATGAACTGGGCCTGCCCGCCGTCGCGGTGCGGTGGGATCACCAACCGGCGGGCGACCGCGTTGGCGACCGCCGCGCCGAAGTCGCGCCGGACCACGTGCACGCAGAGGTCCAGCCCGGCGGCGCTGCCGGCGCTGGTGAGGATGTCGCCGTCGTCCAGGTAGAGCACGTCGGGGTCGACCGTGACCGCCGGGTGGCGGCGGGCCAGCAGGTCGGCGTACCGCCAGTGGGTGGTGGCCCGCCGGCCGTCGAGCAGGCCGGCGCCGGCCAGGGCGAAGGCGCCGGAGCAGATCGACATGAGCCGGGCGCCGCGACGGTGCGCCCGGCGTAGCGCGGCCACCAGCTCCGGCGACGGGTCGACGGTCACGTCCGGCACCCCGGGCAGGATCACCGTGCCGGCCCCGGCGAGGGTCTCCAGGCCGTACGGGGTGTGCAGGGCGGCCCCGCCGACGACCGGCACCGGCCCGGGGCGCTCCGCGCAGACCGTGAGCCGGTACCAGTCGACCTCCAGCTCGGGCCGGGGCAGCCCGAACACCTCGGTCACGATGCCGGTCTCGAAGACCGACATCCCCGGGTACGCGAGCACCGCAACGGTCCGGTCGGCGGGGGTCATGGCGGGATGTTAGCGAAGGACGGCGATCACGCCACTCCCGACGGTGGCCGGACGGCCGCAGGATCGGGGCATGACCTTCTCCGTACCGCCGGCCGACCCGGCGACCGCCGCCGCCCACTTCCACGCCCGGCTCAGCTTCGAGACCGACGTCAGCGACGTGCACGCCGCGCTGGAGGCGGGCACGCCCGGGCTGGTGGTGGTCGACTCCCGGGGCGACGCCGCCTGGCGGCAGGGCCACCTGCCGGGCGCCCTGCACCTGCCCACCGCCGAGATCGCCGCCCGCGCCGCCGACCTCGTGCCGGCCGGCTCGACGGTGGTGACCTACTGCTGGGGGCCGGGTTGCAACGGCGCGACCCGGGCGGCGCTGGAGTTCGCCCGGCTCGGCCGGCCGGTGAAGGAGATGCTCGGCGGCTTCGAGTACTGGGCGCGGGAGGGACTCCCGGTGGTCACGCCGACCGGCACGGTGCGCCGCCGGGTGGACGAGCTGACCGCGCCCCGGTCGGCCGTGTCCTGCGACTGCTGAGGGCTCAGGCGGTGGCCTCGTCGCGCTCGACGGGCTCGTCCGTGAGGCGTTCGCCCCGCCGGCGCAGCATGCCGAGGCCCGGAATGCCGGCCACCGCCAGCTTGAGGTCGCGGGTGACCGCCAGCAGGTCGTGCAGGTCCGGGCCGACCCGGTCCAGGGTGGCCAGGATCGGCAGCACGTCCGAGGTCAGGTGCTCCTTCAGCTTCGGCAGCTCGTCGACCAGCCGGATCGCCGCGGTCACCTCCTCGGGGCTGAGCTGCTCGATGAACCGGGTCGCCATCGGCGCGGCCCGGCGCAGCGCCGGCTCGTACGCGCCCAGCAACTCGGCCGCGGTGCCGGCCGCCTCCTCGGCGGCGACCACCGTGCCGGCGGCCCGGGCGGCCACCGCGTCGGCCTCGGCCACGACGCCGGCCGCCGCCCGGGCCACCCGGTCGGCCTCGCCCACCACGGTGGCGGCGGCCGTGGCGACGTCCGTGGCGGTCTCGATCGCGCCGGTGGCCGCGGCGCTGATCACGGCGACCTCCCGGACCGCCGCCTCCGCGTCGTCGAGGACCCGGTCGGTGCGGTCCAGGGTGCCCTCGATCCGGTCGACCACCCCGTTGATCCGCCGCAGCAGCGCCTCCACCTCGTCGAGCACCGCGAAGGCGCGGGCCGGCACGGCGGCGAACGCGGCGGCCGAGCCGAACGCCTGGTCCAGGGCGGAACGGGTGAGCCCGACGACGGCGCCGGGGCGGGGGAGGGGAATCGCCATGCCACCCAGTGTGCGTCCCGCGGGCCAGGACCGCCCGGTGGGCGCGGGCGGCGGGCGGCCCGGCCGGCGCGACGGCCGCGCCCGGTCGGGCGGTCAGCGGTGCTCGCCGTGCTGCTCGACGGCCCGCTGCACGGCCCGGTAGATCTGCCCGAACCGGAGCGCGTCGGGGGTGCGCAGCAGCAGCACCTCCCGCCCGTGGTGCTGCACCCACAGCTCGTGGACCCGGTTGCCCCGCTCGTAGGAGCGGTCCAGCCAGCCGAGCGGCACCTCCAGGAACGGTGTCAGGGCCAGCCCGACCACCACGAAGGCGGCCAGGATGACAAGCGCCAGCTTCCAGTCGCCCCGGTCCTGCGCGGCCCAGGCCAGTGAGAGCACGCAGACCAGCGCGGCGAGCGGCGGCAGCGACAGCAGCAGGACCAGCACCCCGCGCCCCAGGACCCGGCCCCGGACCGCCAGGGTGGTCGCGCCGCGGGCGTGCCAGACGTACGTGACGTCGGCGAGCGCGACGACGTGCCCGCCGGCGTGGATGGCCTGCGAGGTGACCTGTACCGCGTCGTCCCGGTAATAGAGGGTCATCACTCAGCCTAACCACCCGGCGTCCAGTGTGGGCGGTGGTCGCCGGTCCGGCAGGCGGTGGGGTTCTGCCGTCCTTCCGAGCTGAGTCGTCCACGACATCGCCGACCCTGCGCCGCCCCGACCGGCGGCCCTGCGCGGCCCCCGACCGCCAGCCCTGCGCGGCCCTGGCCGGGCGGTCCGTTGTGGCCGCGTTGACGTGGAGCAGGCGCCAGACCCTCCTCACGCCGCCTGTCGAGCTGACGTCACCAACGACTCACACCTTTTGCGCCCGGTCCTGCCCACCAGACCGGGCGTCGGCGCGTATCTGGGTGCATTTGTTGTTGGTGGAGCGACAACAGCTGCACCCGGAGCACTCGGAGCACGGGCGTCGGCTGGTGGGCGGGCCGAGGCGGGCAGCGGGGTGAGTTCTTAATGACGTCGGCTCCAGAGGCGGCGCGGGGAGGGGTCGGTGGTTGGCCGGGCGTCGACTGGTGTGCGGGTCCGGGCGCGATGCGCGGTGAGTTGTTGGTGACGTCAGCTCGAAAGGCGGGCGCGGGGAGGGTCGGTGGTTGGCCGGGCGTCGACTGGTGTGCGGGAACGGGTGCGAAGCGCGGTGAGTTGTTGGTGACGTCAGCTCGAAAGGCGGCGCGCGGCGGTCGGTTGCGGGCCGGGCGCCGACCTGTGTGCGGGTCCGGGCCCGAATGGCGCTGAGTCGTTGGTGACGTCAGCTCGACAGGTGGCGCGGATGAGGGTCGGTGGTCGGCCGGGCGCGGACCGTTCGGGTGGAGGACCCGCAG